>CAJANN010000313.1 GCA_903941095.1 uncultured Rhodospirillaceae bacterium
CCCCGGCCCCGGCCGGCGAAGCCGGCCTGCCAGCACGCTCCCCGGCCGGCGAAGCCGGCCTGCCAGCACGCCCCCCGGCCGGCGAAGCCGGCCTGCCATCGTCCCCCCGGGCCGGCGAAGCCGGCCTGCCGTCACCGCCCCCGGCCGACTGGCTGAAGCAGGCCGACCTGTACGGTCAGGTCACCCGCATGGGACCGGCGCAGGACGGCACCGTCATCGATTGGACCCTGCCGCATCAGGCCCAATTGTCGTCGGGCTTCCTGTTCGACCTGTCGCGCCGCCTGCTGGTCGGCGGACGGACCGCCGAAGCCCTGGAATGGTACGCGGTGGCCCTGATCCGCGGCCAGTACGACGCCGGGCGCTGCCAGGACGGCTCGGCCCGGCGCGCCGTCGGCGGCCTGGCCCGGCAGGCGTCGGTGGTCGCCCGCTACGGCAACACCCATCCGCACGAATTCGCCGAGGCCGGGCTGCGGGCGCTGGAGCGGCCCGACCTGTTCGGCCACACGGTCAGCCCCGACTGGGTCTGTGCCCAGGGGCTGAGCGGAATGGGCGGACAAAGTGCCGGAACCACCGCCCCCAATCTGTGGCCGGATCTCGCCCGCACGATCAAGGCGGATTTCTCGCGGCAATTCGGCGAAATGCTGAACCGCAAATAGGATCCGCCGTCCGTCAGGGCCGGCTTGCCGCATCCCGCCCCTGCCGGGAACCGGGCAGGGTGAAGGAAAAGGCCGAGCCGCCGGTGGCGACCGGATCGACCCGGATTTTCCCCCCCAACGATTCCACCAGCTTGCGGGCCAGCGCCAGGCCGGTGCCGTTACCGGGGATGCTGTCGCGGGTATGCAGGCGGCGGAACAGCGTGAAGACGGCCTCGGCCTGACCGGGTTCGATCCCGATGCCGTTGTCGGCGACGGTGAACGTCCAGCCGTCCAGGGCCGGCCGGCCGCTGACCTCGACGTGGCAGGGCCGGTCGGGATGGCGGAACTTGACGGCATTCTCGATCAGGGCATGGAACACCACCGTCAGCTTGTCGGGATCGGCGGCGACGTCCGGCAGGTCCCCCACGGCGACGGAGGCCCCGGCCAGGGTCAGCACCTGCCGCAGATCGTCCAGGGCCCGGGTGACGACGGCGCCCACCGCAACGGTCTGGCACAGGACCGAGGTCGGCGCCAGATAGCGGCTGAAATCGCCGATCAGACTTTTCAGCCGGCGCACCCCTTCCACCGCGAAGGCGATGAACTGGTCGGCGTCTTCATCCAGGCGCCCGCCATACCGCCGTTCCAGCAACTGCACATAGCTGCTGATCTGGCGCAACGGTTCCTGCAGGTCGTGGGAAACCGCATGGCCCAGCTCGCGCAGGCGGTCGTTGCCGGCCGCCACTTCGTCCAGAGCCCGCAACAGCTCGCGCTCGAACTGCAGCTTGACGGTGACGTCGGTCAGCAGCAGCAACCGCAGCTGACGCCCGTCAATCACCAGCGGCCGGCCCTGGACCGCCACATCGAGGCGGCTGCCGTCCTTGCGCCGGAGCCGCCACAGCGTTTCGCCGGTCTCGCCATCGCCGGACCGCGCCGACTGGCCGGCGAAGCGCGACCGTTCCGATTCGTCCAGAAAATCGGACGGCGGCCGGCCGCGCATCTCCACCGGCAGGAAGCCCAGCATCTGAGCCGCAGCGGCATTGGCTTCGGCCAGAAGACCGGCCTTGGGATCGTAAAGGACGATGGCGTCGGGATTGCCGTCGAACAGCAGCCGATAGCGTTTTTCGGTTTCTTCGAGAGCCCGCAGCAGCCGGTTGCCGACCGCGAAGACCAGGGCCGAACTGATGGCGACGAACAACCAGCCCTTCCAGGTCTGGATCACCGTCATGCGGCCGGGATCGCTGACCAGCATGGCCAGGACGGTGTCCGAAGCCACCACCCACAGCACCCCGAAGATCGCGTAGACCAGGGCCAGCACGAAGGCCAGAGACACACTTTTACGGACAGGATCGGTCATCGCCCCGGCTTCCAGGAATCCCGGCACCGATGCTAGCACAGCAGCGGATGCCTCGCGCCCCTCTTGTGCCGGACCGCCTTGTGTGGTTCAACCGCCTTGTCGCCGGCCCCCGGCGGCCGCGTTGCAAGGAATGCCCGATCATGAAGACCGTTCTTGCCCGTCTGGGCGCTTTCAGCCTGTCCCTGGCCGTGCTGGCCACCCCGGCCGCCGCCGCCGACAAGGAAGCCGTGGTGGCCGAAATCAACGGCGCCAAGCTGCACACGTCGGACCTGACCGCCTATCAGCGGTCGCTGCCGCCGCAGATGGCGGCCCAGGCGCCTTATCCGGTGCTGCTGGACATGACCGTCAACAACCATCTGGTGGCCGAGGCCGCCCGCAAGGAAGGCCTGGAAAAGGATCCCGCCGTCCGCCAGGCCCTGAAGGAAATCGAGCAGCAGCTGCTGGTCAAGGCATGGATGAACCGCAAGCTGAAGACCGCCGTCACCGACACGGCGGTCAAGCAGGCCTATGACCGCTATCTGGCCGACTTCAAGCCGGACGAGGAAGTGCGCGCCCGCCACGTCCTGACCGAGACCGAGGACCAGGCCAAGGCGGTGATCGCCGACCTGAAGAAGGGCGGCGACTTCGCCGAGATGGCCAAGACCCGCTCGAAGGACCCGTCGGCCAAGAGCAACGGCGGCGATCTCGGCTATTTCACCAAGGACGAGATGGTCAAGGAATTCTCGGAGGCGGCCTTCGCCATGAAGGCCGGCGACCTGTCCGCCGCCCCGGTGAAAAGCCAGTTCGGCTGGCACGTCATCAAGCTGGAGGACCGGCGGATGAGCTCGGCCCCGACCCTGGAACAGGCCACCCCCGCCATCCGCGACCAGCTGGCCGAGGAAACCGCCCAGAAGCTGGTCGCCGAAATGCGCGGCAAGGCCAAGGTCAAGCTGTACACCCCGGACGGACAGCCGCTGGATGCGGCTCCGGCCAAGAAGTAACAGGAGAACCGCCCGTGTCCACCGCCGTCTCGCCGCTGGCCCCCGCCGCCTTCCCCCGGTTGCCCGCCCTGGCCGGGGTCCGTCTGGCCACCCACGCCTGCGGCATCCGCTATCAGGGACGGACCGACCTGCTGCTGGTGGAAATGGATGCGGGAACGACGGTGGCCGGGGTCTATACCCGCTCCCTGACCCGCTCGGCGCCGGTGGACTGGTGCCGGGCGGCTCAGAAGCAGGGCGGCGCCCGGGTTCTGATCGTCAATTCCGGCAACGCCAACGCCTTCACCGGCGCGGCCGGAATCGCCTCGGTCGAGCGGACCGCCGCCGGGGCGGTCAGGACGTTCGGCTGCCGCCCGGACGAGGTGTTCATCGCCTCGACCGGCACCATCGGCATCGCCCTGCCCGACGACAGGATCACCGATGCCCTGCCGGCCGCCGCCGCCAAGCTGTCGCCCGACCTGTGGGCCGAAGCGGCGCGCGCCATCATGACCACCGACACCTTCCCCAAGGGCGCCACCCGCACCGCCCGTATCGACGGGGTGACGGTGACCATCAACGGCTTCGCCAAGGGGGCCGGCATGATCGCCCCGGACATGGCGACCATGCTGTCCTATGTCTTCACCGACGCCGCCCTGCCGGCCCCGGTGCTGCAATCCCTGCTGTCCAAGGGCTGCGAACGGTCCTTCAACGCCATCACCGTCGACAGCGACACCTCGACCTCGGACACTTTGATGCTGTTCGCCACCGGCAAGGCCGGCAACGCCCCCGTCACCGACCCCGCCGACCGGCGGCTGGCCGATTTCCGGGCCAAGCTGAACGACCTGCTGCTGGATCTGGCCCATCAGGTGGTCAAGGACGGCGAGGGCGCCACCAAGTTCGTCGAAGTCACCGTCACCGGCGCCGCCGGCGCCCGGGCCGCCAAGCGCATCGCCCTGGCCATCGCCAACTCGCCGCTGGTCAAGACCGCCGTCGCCGGCGAGGACGCCAATTGGGGCCGGGTGGTGGCCGCCATCGGCAAGTCCGGGGAAAAGGCCGACCGCGACAGGCTGTCCATCCGCATCGGCGGCGTGATGGTGGCCCGCGACGGCGAGGTGGTGCCGGGATATGACGAGACCCCGGTGACGGCGCACATGAAGGGCAGCCATATCGTCATCGAGGCCGACGTCGGGGTCGGACGCAACAGGGCCACGGTGTGGACCTGCGACCTGACCCACGCCTATATCGACATCAACGGATCGTACCGCACGTGAACGACGAGACGGGATGCTGGTCGGCGGGAACGGTGTGGGCGGGCATGCCCCTGCTGACCGCCCGCCTGCGCCTGCGCCCGTTCACCCCCCGGGATGCCCCCCGTCTGGCCCAGGTGCTGGACGATTGGGACATGGCGAAGTTCACCGCCAACATTCCCCATCCCTATCACGAGGTCGACGCCCACGCCTTCATCCTGCTGCAGACCCAGCGTTGCGCCCTGCGCCAGGGGGCCGGCCTGGCCCTGGAACGCACCACCGACGGCCGGCTGATCGGCGCGGTCGGCTTCACCCTGGATGAAAACGGCGAGGCCGAGCTGGGCTATTGGATCGCCCGCGAGGCCTGGGGCCAGGGACTGGCCACCGAGGCGGCCCGCCGTCTGGTCCGGCACCTGTTCGCCGACCTGGGCATCGGCCGGGTGTGGGCGACGGTGCATCCCGACAACCCGGCATCCCGGGCGGTCCTGACCAAGGCCGGTTTCCTGCCCGACGGCCATCTGCAGTGCCCCGTCGCCTCGCGCGGCAGCTCGGTCCTGTCGCCGCGTTTCGCCCTGACCGCGGCGCAATGGCGGACCGCGCACGATGCCCGCCCCATGCTGCTGGTGACCGCCGCCGCCCTGATCGACATCGACGGCCGCGTCCTGATGGCCAGCCGCCCCCCCGGCAAGACGATGGCCGGACTGTGGGAATTCCCCGGCGGCAAGCTCCATCCCGGCGAAACCCCGGAAACCGCCCTGATCCGCGAACTGCACGAGGAACTGGGCGTCGACGTCTCGCAAAGCTGTCTGGCGCCGCTGGCCTTCGCCTCTCACGATTACGACACGTTCCACCTGCTGATGCCGCTTTACGCCGTGCGCACCTGGAAGGGCACCCCCACCCCGCGCGAGGGGCAATCGCTGCAATGGGTCCGCCCCAGCCGCATGGGCGAGATGCCGATGCCGCCGGCGGACATCCCCCTGGTGGCGATCCTGCGGGACTGGCTCTGACGTCCGGGAGGGGCCGATGGCTCTGGATCACAAAGCCAAACTTGCCCTGACCTTCCTGGGCACCCACCTGTTGTACGGCCTGGCCGCCGGCGCCACCTTCGGCATCGGCGCCCTGGCCGTCGACCTGGGGCATCTGCGCACCCTGGCCCTGGACTCGGCCCATCCGGTCCTGGTGCTGGTGCTGCTGTTCTTCGGCCTGTTCATCACCTTCGGCAGCGTCGGCATGGCCGTCGGCGTCATGAGTCTGGCCCGGGACGACGAAGCCGATCGCGACTGACCCGGCAGCCCTTGCCCCCCGACCGGCAGAATTTTCCCGGTCGGTTTCGTCCCGGGTTCCGGCCACTTTCTGCATCTCATTGAAAAACAACGGTTTTAACTGCACCGGATAAACTGGCACGGCGGTTGCTGATGAATATGGGCCAAAGGCTCCATTCACGGGGAACCGGATCATGACGGTATATTCGATCAACAAGCGGGCGTTCGAGCAGGCCAATATGACCTCTGCGCAGGGCGCCAAGAGTCAGACCGCGGCCGATGCCTTCGCCGCCGCGCTGCAGGGAGCCGGAGGCCGCTACTCGGTCACTGCCACCATGCCCAACGCCGAGACCGCCATGCAGGCGCACTTCGACAAGCCGGTCGAGGACAGCCGCCCGGCCAAGGCGCCGGAGCGGGCCGAACGGCCGCAGCCGAAGGAAGCCCCGCGCCAGTCCCAACGCGAGAAACCCCAGGCCGCGGCAAAGGTCGAACGGCCCGAGGCCAAGCCCAAGGAAGAAGCTCAGACCGAGACCGACGCGGCTCCGGTCGAGGCACGCCCGGCCGAGACCGCCACCGAAGACCGTCCCGCCGAAATCCAGGACGAGACCGCCGCCGCCATCCAGACCGCCGCCGTCGACACCGCCGAAGCCCAGGTGGTCGCCGTCGCCGTGCAGCCGCAGCAGCAGATCGAGATCGTCACCGAAACCGTCGCCGTCGCCGGCACCGGGGCGCAGGACATCCATTCCGACGAAACCGGGCCGCGCCTCGACCAGATCGTCCAGAAAACTTCGGACGACGACGCTGCCGCCGCCCTGACGGCCGCCACCGATGGGGACGGGGAAGAATTTGCCGCCCTGGCCGCCGCCGCCAAGTCTGCCAAGGTCAAGACCGACGAATCGCAGCAGGTCGAGCAAAACCTCGACATCGCCGACGATCAGGCCGGCGAACTGGCCGACCTGCTGGCCGGGACCGGCGCACGCGTCGCCGTGCAGGTCAAAACCGCCGACACGACCGTCACCACCGAAACGACCGCCGGCCTGGATCTGCTGATGGCCCAGGATGTCGCCCTGTCGTTCGATCCGCTGGCCGCCGGCCAGGGCAATCCCGCCGGCCAGGGTCAGAACGGCGCCGCCGACCAGGGCACGGCCAACGCCGCCCAGCAGGTGGCCGGCAACCCGGCCCTGGACAACGCCATGCTGACCCGCGCCGCCGAAGCCAAGCCCTTCGCCGCCGCCCTGGCCGCCCAGATGGAAGCCGGTCCCCAGACCCAGGCCGGTGCCGCCCAGGCGCCCCAGGCGGTCGCCGGACTGAACGGCCCCGCCGGAACCCAGGCCGCGTCGAAGGCCCAGGCCCCGCAGGCGCCCCAGGCCCCGCGCCAGCCGCAGCATCTGCTGCAGCAGCAGGTGATGGATCAGGTCAGCGTGCAGATCACCAAGCAGGCCAAGGACGGTGTCGACAGCATCAAGATCCAGTTGAAGCCGGTCGAACTGGGCGCCATCGAGGTCAAGCTGGATGTCGGACAGGACGGCCGCGTCTCGGGCGTGGTCACCGCCGACAACAAGGACACCCTGGCCATCCTGCAAAAGGACTCGCGGGGCCTGGAAAAGGCTCTGGAGGACGCCGGCTACAAGGCCGACGCCGGGTCGCTGACCTTCAACCTGCGGGAAGGAACCCAGCAGAACGCCCAGGAAGGCCAGGGCCGCGGCCGCGGCCGCCGCGGCGCCGCCACCGGGCTGGACCTGACCGCCGGCACCGCCGCGACCCAGGCGCAGCCCCGCTGGAGCGGCGGCCGCTCGGGCGTGGACATCCAGGTTTAAGGAGTAAGCGGTCATGTCCATCACCGGCATCGATACGGCGGCTGGCTCCGGCATCACATCGGCCGATACCAGCAAGTCGCTGGCCAGCGGCAAGAAGCTGGCCGAAAGTTTCGACACCTTCCTGACCATGCTGACCGTCCAGTTGAAGAACCAGGACCCGCTGTCGCCGATGGACTCGACCGAGTTCACCAACCAGCTGGTGCAGTTCGCCAACGTCGAACAGCAGATTTCCGCCAACACCAACCTGGAAAAGCTGATCGGGGTGGGGCAGACCAATCTGAAGGCTCAGGCCATCAGCTATATCGGCCGCACCATCGAAACCGAAAGCGGCCAGGTGCCGCTGCAGGACGGCAAGGCCAATTTCAGCTTCACCCTGCCGGAAGAGGCCAAGACCGTCGCTGTGGTGATCAAGGACAGCGCCGGGGCGGTGGTCCGCAGCCTGAGCGCGGAAACCGGCAAGGGCCGCCACGAGATGAGCTGGGACGGCCGCAATTCCAGCGGCATCGTCCAGCCGGACGGGGCCTATTCGGTCGAGGTCGTCGCCGTCAACGGCGAAGGCGAATCGCTGGAAACCGCCGTCACCGTCTATGGCAAGGTTTCGGACGTGGCCTCGGACAATAAAGAAACTCTCCTTGCTATGGGCAAGGTGGTCACCACCGTCGACAAGGTGCTGACCGTGCGCGATACCGCCACTGTCAACTGACGGCCGGCTGGGATTAGGAGGATATCATGAGCTTGTACGGCGCATTGTTCTCGGGAGTGTCCGGTCTGGCGGCCCAGTCGTCGGCGATGGGCGCGATCTCGGACAACATCACCAACGTCAACACCATCGGCTACAAGGGCACGAAGGTGAATTTCCAGACGCTGGTGACCAAGCAGACGTCGCTCACCAACTATTCGCCGGGCGGCGTGCAATCCAAGCCGCGCACCGGCGTCGATGTCCAGGGCCTGCTGCAGGCGACCAACTCGTCGACCGACATCGGCCTGTCCGGTCAGGGCTTCTTCATCGTGAACGAAGCGGCCAAGCCGGCAGACGGCGACATGTTCGCCTATACCCGCGCCGGCTCGTTCAAGGTCGACAGCGAAGGCTATCTGCAGAACGTGTCGGGCTGGTACATGCAGGGCTGGCCGCTGATGGGCTGGGACAATTCCACCCAGGCATCGACGGTGGCCGTCGGCAACGACGTGTTCATGAAGTCCTACAAGGATGCCACCGGCAACACCGTCTACATCAACGACAACATCGTGTCGGCGACCCATCTGCAGCCGATCAACATGAACGAAGTCGGCGGCACCGCGGCGCAGACCCGCAACCTGCGCATGGGGGCCAACCTGCCCAACGGCGCCGATATCGGCAAGATCTTCAAGCAGCCGGTGACCATCTACGACAGCCTGGGCGGCGACGCCACCGTGCAGTTCTCGTGGTCGAAGGTCGCCCAGAACCGCTGGGACGTCGAGGCGGTCCCGCCGGAAGGCGCCAAGAGCCTGCATCTGAAGAGCGATTCCAGCACCGTCTACGGGGCGATGGGACGGCTGGACTTCACCGGCCTGCCGCAATCCACCGGCTCGATGACGATGGCCATCAACGGCACCACCTATACCTTCGAGACCGATTCCGGCACCGACGGCGCCACCACCGCCAGCTTCTACACCGACCCGTCCTCGGCCAGCAACGTCGGCAATTTCGTCGACAATCTGGCGTCCGACGTCAACAAGGCCTTCAACTTCGAATACAATTCCCTGTATTGCGGCGCCGGCGCCATCGCCGCCACCGACGATCTGGAAATGGTGGTCGACGGGACGTCTTACACCTTCTCGAACATCGGCGCCTCGGTGACGGCGGCGGTCAACACCCTGAACGGCACCTCGTCGTTCAGTTCGCTGGGGCTGAAGGCCGCCTTCAACGGCAGCCGCATCCATATCTACAGCGAAAACGCCATGACCTTCAGCGTCGGCACCGGCAGCTCGGGCGCATTCGCCCAGGGTGCCTGGACCGACCTGAAGACCGGCGCGGCCTCGAACAGCAAGACCACCGACGGCATCACCTATGCCGAACGCCTGGCCGGCACCAACTCGATGATCTTCCGCCAGCGCGACCCCACCGACGTCATCACCGTCGCCGGTCTGGACAGCCTGGACCTGTCGGACGGCAACCCGGCCACCCGGCAGGGAATGGACACCACCAATTCCAACACCTTCACCCTGTCGGCCGTCAACATCACCGGCGGCGTCGGCGAAGACGCCATCGAATTCAACGGCGACGGCACGCCCAAGCAGATCAACGTCGCTTATGCCGACGTCGATTGGGCCAACGGTTCGGAAGACATGTCAGGTACCGATTCCATCGGCATCTTCCTGGGCAACCTGAACCTGTCCGACGGCATGACCCAGCTGAACGGCGACTACCAGCTGTCCTACTGGAGCCAGAACGGCTCGAAGTTCGGCAATTTCGCCGGCGTGTCCATCGGCTCGGACGGCATCGTCACCGCACTGTTCGACAACGGCGTGACCCGGCCGGTGTTCCAGATCCCCATCGCCACCTTCGTCAATCCCAACGGCATGGACACTTTGACCGGCAACGTCTTCATCTCGACCGACTTTTCCGGCGAACCCACCCTGCGCACCGCCGGTTCCGCCGGAGCCGGCCAGGTCAACGCCGCCTCGCTGGAAGCGTCCACCGTCGACATCGGCGCCGAATTCACCACCATGATCGTCACCCAGCGGGCCTATTCCGCAGCGGCGAAGATCATCACCACCGCCGACCAGATGCTGGACGAACTGGTGAACATCAAGCGCTAGATCTTTTCCTCGCCTGAACGAACAAGGCCGGCTCCCGCCGCGGGGGCCGGCCTTTCCGGTTTCCATCCCGCCCGTCGGTTGGTATATCTTCGGTACGGATTCCCACGCGGCCCGGGTGACGGAGAATGGCATGGCAAGCGGCACGATCCTGGCGGTAGACGACGACAAGCTGACCCTGCTGATCATCCGCAACGCCCTGGAAGAAGCGGGCTTCGACGTCGTCACCGCCCATGACGGGGCCGAGGCCCTGTCGATCCTGACGGCCCAGCCGGACCGGATCGACGTCGCCGTCGTCGACCGGATGATGCCGGGCAAGGACGGCATGGCGGTTCTGGCCGCCATGCGGCAGAACGCCGCGACCGCCGACATCCCGGTGGTGCTGCAGACGGCGGCCTCGGGGGCGCAGGACATGCAGGAAGGCATCGAGGCCGGCGCCTTCTACTACGTCACCAAGCCCTATGAGGAAGCGACCCTGGTGGCCATCGTCCGCTCGGCGATGGAAAGCCGCGACCAGTACAAGCAACTGACCAACTTCCTGCGCAACGATTCCAACCTGCTGGACGGCATCGCCCTGCTGGAGCGGGGAACCTTCCGGCTGTCCTGTCCGGCCGAGGCGAAATCGGTGGTGTCGATGGTCTGCCAGCACGCGGAAGACCCCGCCGCCGTATCGGTGGGGCTGATGGGACTGGTCGTCAACGCCATCGAACACGGCAATCTGGGGGTCGGCGGCGCCGAAAAGGAAAACCTGATCAGCCGGAATGCCTGGGACGCGGAAATCCAGCGGCGGCTGGCCTTGCCGGAAAATGCCGGCAAGACGGTGGTCGTGGAATTCGACGCCACCGACGACGACGTCACCGTGACCGTCACCGACCAGGGACCCGGCTTCGACTGGCGCCCCTATCTCGACAACGACTACAACCTGCTGAACCGGGTGCGGGGCCGCGGCATCGTCGTCGCCCGCACCATGTCGTTCCAGACGTTGAGCTATCTGGACGGCGGGCGGCAGGCCATCGCCACCTTCACCCGCGGCTGAGCCGGGACGCCCCGGCGGGCGGGCGGCGGTCATACGAAGCCCGGGTGATTCATTCGGGCTTCGTATCCAGCGCCCATCGAGGGCGCGGCCAAGGCCGCAGATGCGGCCGCCCGGCGAGGGCTTGGGAACCCGGATGAATCATTCGGGTTCCGTATCAGACGTTGGACAGCCCGTCGCCGTGCTGGCCCTGGATCAGCGACATGAATTCGCGCCGGGTGGCCGGATTGTCGCGGAAAGCCCCCAGCATGCGGCTGGTGACCATCGTCACGCCGGGCTTGCGCACGCCGCGGGTGGTCATGCACTGGTGCGCGGCCTCGATGACCACGGCGACGCCCTTGGGCTGCAGCACCTCGTTGATGGCATTGGCGATCTGGCTGGTCAGCTTTTCCTGAATCTGCAGACGCTTGGAAAAGACCTCGACGATGCGGGCCAGCTTGGAAATGCCGACGACGCGGGTGCCGGGCAGATAGGCGACATGGGCCTTGCCGATGATCGGCACCATGTGGTGTTCGCAGTGCGATTCCAGGCGGATGTCGCGCAGGACCACCATCTCGTCATAGCCGTCGGTTTCCTCGAAGGTGCGCTGCAGGATCTCGACCGGATCCTGCCCGTATCCTTCGAAGAACTCTTCATAGGCCCGCACCACCCGGTCCGGAGTGCCCGCCAGCCCCTCGCGGTCGGGATCGTCGCCGGCCCAGCGCAGCAGGGTGCGCACGGCCGCCTCGGCCTCGGCGCGGCTGGGACGGGACGGGACGGCGGACTGCAGTTCGCGGGGCGGCGGGGCCAGGGTATCCGAGGTCTTCACGCGTCTCTCCTGCTTCGGCGGTTCCCGACCCATGTGGCGCGCACCGCCGGTCATTGCAAGTCCGTCAGTTCAGACGCACCGTCTCGTGCGGGCTGTCCAGCGAAAAGGCGGGAATGGCGATCGGGAACACCTCGCCGGTTTCCGCCTCCATCTCGTAGGTGCCGACCATGATGCCGGACGACGTGGGCAGCGGCGTGCCGCTGGTATATTCGAAGGATTGGCCGGGCCGCAGCACCGGCTGTTCGCCCACCACCCCGGAGCCCCGCACCTCCTGCACCCGCCCCAGGGCATCGGTGATCACCCAGTGGCGGCGCAGCAATTGCACCGTGGCGGCGCCGTTGTTCTCGATGCGCACCTGATAGGCCCAGACATAGCGGCTTTCCGCCGGGTCGGACTGGTCGTCGAGATAGATGGGCAGGACCGTGACGGTGATGTCGCGGGTGGTCTGGGAATACATGGTGCGGCCCCGAACAGCCTGAATTCAGCCGTCCATCTTAGAACCGTTCGCGCCGGACTCCAAGGCCAGCCGCAAATCGTCGACCAGATCGCAGGCATCCTCCAGACCGACCGACAGGCGGATCAGCCCTTCGCCGATGCCTTGTGCCAGTTTGTCCTCGGGCGCCAAACGCTGGTGGGTGGTGGTCCAGGGGTGGCAGGCCAGGCTTTTGGCATCGCCCAGATTGTTCGAGATGTCGATCACCTCAAGCCCGTTCAGCAGGCCATAGGCCGCCGTCTTTCCGCCGGCCAGGGTGAAGGCGACGATGCCGCCGAAGCCGCCCTTCATCTGGCGGCAGGCCAGGTCGTGCTGCGGGTGGCTGTCCAGACCCGGATACAGGACGCGGGAAATTTCCGGCCGGCTTTCCAGGAAGCGGGCGATCTTCAGGGCGTTGGCGGAATGGCGCTCGACCCGCAGGTCCAGGGTTTCCAGCCCCTTCAGCAGCAGCCACGCATTAAACGGCGACAGGGCCGGGCCGGTGTGGCGCAGATAGGGCGACAGCACGTCGGCGATGAACTCGGCCGACCCCAGCACCGCCCCGCCCAGACAGCGGCCCTGGCCGTCGATATGCTTGGTGGCGGAATAGACCACCACGTCGGCCCCCAGTTCCAGCGGGCTTTGCAGGCAGGGGGTGGCGAAGACGTTGTCGACCTCCAGGCGTCCACCCGCACGATGGGTGAGATCGGCCACCGCCGGCAGGTCGACGATGTCCAGGGTGGGGTTGGACGGGGTCTCCAGAAACACCGCCGCCGCCGGCTCGGCCAGGGCGGCCCGCCACTGGTCCAGGTCGGTGCCGTCGACGAAGGTCGGCCGCACCCCGAAGCGCGGCAGCAGGTCGTTGATGATCCAGGTGCACGAGCCGAACAGGGCACGCGGCGCCACCACCCGGTCGCCGGCCTTCAGCTGGCACAGCAGGGCGGCATGGACGGCGGCCATGCCGGAAGCGGTGGCCCGGCAGGCGGCGGCGCCCTCGACGGCGGCCAGCCGTTCCTCGAAGGTGGCGACGGTGGGATTCTTGAAGCGGGAATAGACCATGCGGTCCAGGGTGCCGTCGAACGAGGCCTCGGCCTCCTCGGCGCTGCCATAGACATAGCCCGAGGTCATGAACAGGGCTTCCGACGTTTCGGAAAAGCCGGTGCGGTTCAGCCCGGCGCGCACCTGGCGGGTGCGGCTGCGCAAGGGACGGGACGAGGTCTTGGTCATGGCGAATCCCCGAAAACAAAAGCCCCGACCACAAGAAGCCGGGGCGGGGCGGGACCCAATCCGGACCTCTTTAGCGTTTGGTTTTACGTGGCCGCAAGCCGGTCGGTCAAATCACCACGGTGATTGTCTCTTAGTCGAAGCCGGGCGGCGGCGTCAAGGTCAATACGTCACTCACGTGACATGTGGTTTTGCGGTAGCGGCAAGACTTGCCGGACGGCGCGACATCAGCCTATGCTGCAGCGCAACACAAATGGACCGGGGAAATCACATGGATGCCATCGTCAAGCCGTATCAGCAGGTTCCGATCCTCAATCTGGCCGGCAAGAAGGGACTGGTCGTCGGCATCGCCAACGACCAGTCCATCGCCTATGGCTGCGCCAAGCATTGCCGCGCCTACGGCGCCGAACTGGCCGTGACCTATCTCAACGACAAGTCCGAAAAGTGGGTGCGCCCGCTGGCCGAGGGGCTGGACGCCCCCATCATCATGCCGTGCGACGTGCGCGAGGAAGGCGAACTGGAAGCGGTGTTCGCCGAAATCGAAAAGACCTGGGGGCGCCTGGATTTCGTCATCCATTCCATCGCCTTCGCCAACCGCGACGACCTGCACGGCCGCGTCACCGACTGTTCGCGCGACGGCTTCATGCTGGCGATGGACGTGTCGTGCCACTCCTTCGTCCGCATGGCCCGTCTGGCCGAACCGCTGATGACCGATGGCGGCTGCCTGATGACCATCTCGTTCTATGGCGGGCGCAAGGTCGTCGAGAATTACAACGTCATGGGGCCGGTCAAGGCCGCGCTGGAAAGCACCACCAAGTACATGGCCCATGAACTGGGGCCGAAGGGCATCCGCGTCGTCGCCCTGTCGCCCGGTCCGCTGAAGACCCGGGCCGCGTCGGGCATCGCCCACTTCGACGAACTGATGGAAGCCGCCGCCGCCAAGGCGCCGACCCACCAGCTGGCCGACATCGAGGATTGCGGTTCGTTCGCCGCCTATCTGGTCAGCGATGCCGCCCGGTCGGTGACCGGCACCACCTTGTTCATCGACGGCGGCTACCACATCGTCGGCTGAAAATGAAAACGCCGCCCCCCGGGCGCACCGGGGGGCGGCGTTGCATTCGGCGCGTCAGCCGCGCGCGCCCGACAGCAGGCCGCGGGCGATGACCTGGGCCTGAATCTCGGCGGCACCCTCGAAGATATTGAGGATGCGGGCGTCGCACAGGACGCGGCTGATCTGGTATTCCTCGGCATAGCCGTTGCCGCCGTGCACCTGCAGGGCGTTGTCGGCGTTGGCCCAGGCGACGCGGGCGGCCAGCAGCTTGGCCATGCCGGCCTCGATGTCGCAGCGGTGCCCGCCATCCTTCTCGCGGGCCGAGAAATAGGTCAGCTGGCGGGCGATCATGGTTTCCACCGCCATCCAGGCGATCTTGCAGGCGACGCGGGGGAAGGCATAGATGGCCTTGCCGAACTGCACCCGCTCGTTGGCGTATTTCAGGCCGATTTCCATCGCGTTCTGGGCGACGCCGACGGCACGGGCGGCGGTCTGGATGCGGGCCGATTCGAAGGTTTCCATCAATTGCTTGAAGCCCTGTCCCTCGACCCCGCCCAGCAGGTTGGCGGCCGGCACCTTGAAGCCGTCGAAGCCCAGTTCGTATTCCTTCATGCCGCGATAGCCCAGCACCTTGATCTCGCCGCCGGTCATGCCTTCCGACGGGAAGGGATTGTCCTCGGTGCCGCGGATCTTGGGAGCCAGCAGCATGGACAGGCCCTTCCAATCCTTGGTGTTGGGATCGGTACGCACCAGCAGGGTCATGACGTCGGTGCGGGACGCATGGGTGATCCAGGTCTTGTTGCCGGTGACGACGTACTGGTCGCCATCCTTCACCGCGCGGGCGCGCAGGGACCCCAGGTCCGAGCCGGTGTTGGGCTCGGTGAACACCGCGGTGGGCAGAATCTCGCCGGAAGCGATCTTCGGCAGCCATTCCTGCTTCTGTTCCTCGGTGCCGCCCAGGCGGATCAGCTCGCCGGCGATCTCGGCACGGGTGCCCAGGGACCCGACGCCGATATAGCCGCGGCTCAGTTCCTCGGTGACGACGCACATGGCGGTCTTGCCCATGCCCAGCCCGCCATATTCCTCGGGCAGGGTCAGGCCGAACACGCCCATTTCCGCGACGGCGTTCAGGACATCCAGCGGGATCAGCTCGTCCTTCAGGTGCCAGTCGTGGCAGTGCGGCGCGACATTGTCCTCGACGAAGCGGCGGAACTGGTCCTGGATCAGCACCAGGGTCTCGTCGTCCAGGCCCAGTTCGCCGAAATGATGGCCGTCCTGGATCAGCTGGGCGATGCGGACCCGCACGGCGGCGGCATTGCCCTGCTTGCGCAGGGCGCCGCTGGCGTCGCAGCTGTGCTGGTGCACCGCCTTTGAATCCAGCCCCAGGTCGGCCGGACGGATCAGTTCGCCCTGGCTCATGGGAATGCCGCCATAGATCTGGGCGACATATTCACCGAAGGCCGACTGCAGCATCAGCTGCTCCAGTTCGCCCAGCTTGCCCTGGCCGTCCAGCCGCCCGGCCCAACCCAGCATCTGCTCCAGCGCCGACACGTAGGTGGTCAGCCAGGCATAGCCGTGGGCGGCCTGCTGGTTGGCTTCGAACAGGGCGCCGTCGATCTTGCCGTCCCGGGAAACCAGGGCGGTGACAGAGGCCTTGGCGGCGCCGTGCAGTCCCTTGACGGTCCCAAGCGCGGCGGCGCAGGTGGCAAGCAGGTCGGGAAGCAGGATGGTGGCGGTCATGGGGCAATCCTTCGGTCTGAATGCGACACCCCCTCCTTCGCCCGCGGGCCAAGGAGGGGGCGAGGGTGCCTGAAAGCGGGATCAGTCGCCTTCGATGCAGTCCTCGATGGTGTGGCGGCCGGGCTTCAGCGCCTGGACCAGAACCGCCATGTTGCCGGGCTTGTGCAGGTTCTTCAGCATCTTCATGTGGGCGGCGGGGATGTCGTCCCAGCTGAACACTTCGGACATGCACGGATCGATGCGCCGTTCGATCACCAGCTGGTTGGCCTGGCTGGCCTGCAGCAGGTTGGCGAAGTGGCTGCCCTGGATGCGCTTCTGGCGCATCCACACGAAGCGGGCGTCGAAGGTCAGGTTATAGCCGGTGGTGCCGGCGCAGAACACGACCATGCCGCCGCGCTTGACCACGTTGCAGGACACCGGG
>CAJANN010000314.1 GCA_903941095.1 uncultured Rhodospirillaceae bacterium
CCCCCGGGCCGGCAGGACGCTCAATAAAGCCGGAGTACAGCGGAAATGAAGTTCGGCATCCTGGTTAACGAAGGCCCCTACAATCACCAGGCCTCGGATTCCGCCTATCAGTTCGCCAAGGCGGCCCTGGAAAAGGGACACGAGATTTTTCGGGTTTTCTTCTATTACGACGGCGTTCTCAATGCGACCAAGCATTCCGAGCCGCCGTCGGACGACCGCAACGTGATCAAGAACTGGCAGAAGCTGGCGGAAGATCACAAGGTCGATCTGGTCGTCTGTGTCGCCGCCGGCCTGCGCCGCGGCATCGTCGAAAGCAGCCTGGCCCCGGGCTTCCGGATTTCCGGCCTGGGCCAGCTGATCGAGGCGGGCATTCAGAGTGACCGTCTGGTCACCTTCGGCGATTAAGGGAGACCAAAGATGGAAGAAGAATTCGAAGGCGGAGCCGTCAAGAAGTTCATGTACGTCAACCGCAAGCCGCCCTACGGCACGGTCTATGCGCTGGAAGTGCTGGAAATGGTGCTGATCTCGGCGGCGTTCGACCAGGACGTCCATGTCGCCTTCCTCGATGACGGCGTCTATCAGATCAAAAAGGGTCAGGATACCAAGGAACTGGGCCACAAGAACTTCTCGCCCACCTACCGGGCGCTGGAGGGCTACGACATCGAGAAGCTCTATGTCGAGCAGGAAAGCCTGGACGAACGCGGCCTGACCGAGGCCGACCTTCTGGTTCCCGTCGAGGTCATCAGCCGCGCCGACATGGCCAGGCTGATGGGCGAGATGGACGTGATCCTGACTGCGTGAGCAAGGGGCGAAACCGATGAGCATTCTGCACACCGTCAACAAGTCGCCCTTCGAGCGGTCGAACCTCAACAGCTGCCTGTCGCACGTCACTGCCGGCGACTCGGTCCTGCTGATGGAAGACGCCGTGGTCGCCGCCATGACCGGCACCGCCTATGCCGACCGCATCGCCGATGCGGCCAAGCAGGTGAAGCTGTGTGTCCTGGGGGCCGATCTCAGGGCGCGCGGACTTGATCCGGCCAAGGTTGTCGACGGCGTCGCCGTCGTCGATTATGCCGGCTTCGTCGATCTGGCCGCCGCGAACAACGCGGTCCAGGCCTGGTTATAATTTCGGGGTAGTCAAAAAAAGGGAGAGTGGAGACATGGCTTATTCTGTGGCTGGCAAGACCATCGACGCCGACGAAGAGGGATATCTGGTCGACATCAACCAGTGGAATGAAGAACTGGCCGACCTGATCGCCAAGGACGAGGGCATCACCATGAGCCCCGAGCACTGGGAAGTCGTCAACTTCCTGCGCGATTACTATGCCGAGTATCAGATTGCTCCGGCCGTGCGCGTGCTCACCAAGGCCATCGCCAAGAAGATGGGACCGGAAAAGGGCAGCAACAAGTACCTGTACGAGCTGTTCCCCTATGGCCCCGGCAAGCAGGCGTGCAAGATCGCCGGCCTGCCCAAGCCGACCGGCTGCGTCTAAGGTTTCGTATGCGTCTCCCCCGCGAAAGCGGGGGGCCAGACCGAAGTGACTGGATGCCCGCGCCAAGCGGGCATGACGGGATTTCTTTTGCGTAAAGGGACTGCTTCGGCGGGAGCGAGGAAGACGTGACGACCCTATTCGCCATCCTGTTCTACACGGCCTTCGCCGTGCTGCTGGCCGGGCTGGGCATCAAGATCGCCCAATATGCCCGCACGCCGGCGCCGTTGAAGATTCCCACCACTCCGGCACCGCTGACCGCATCGGGGGTGGCGTTCCGCATGGGACGGGAAGTGGTGCTGTTCGAAAGCCTTTTCAAGTCGAACAAGCCGCTGTGGATCTTCGCCGTCCTCTTCCATCTGGGCCTGTTCGTCGTGCTGGCCCGCCACCTGCGCTATTTCCAGGAGCCGGTGTGGTTCCCGGTCGCGCTGATCCAGCCGTTCGGCCTGTATGGCGGCCTGGCGATGGTCGGCGGTCTGGCGCTGCTGGCCCTGCGCCGGGTGGTCCTGGCCCGCATCGCCTATATCACCGCCCCTTCGGATTTTCTGATGCTGGCCCTGCTGCTGGGTATCGGCGTCACCGGCCTGGGCATGACCACGCTGGCCCATACCGACATCATCGCCGTCAAGGCGTTCTTCCTGGGCCTGCTGCGCTTCGACCCGCAGCCGCTGCCCGGCGATCCGGCCCTGCTGGTGCATCTGGCCCTGGTGGCGGTGCTGATGATCGTCTTCCCGTTCTCGAAGCTGCTGCATGCGCCCGGCGTATTCTTCAGCCCGACCCGCAATCAGACCGACAACCCGCGCGAGCGCCGCCACCTGTCCGCCTGGGCCGCCAAGCTGGAAATGGGCAAGCTGGAATCGGGAAGGAACTGACGCATGGCCGATATCCAAGTTCCCGTCCTGGGCGATCCCGCCGAGCGTGCGACCCCCGCCCTGACCCCCGGCGCCATGAGCGGCTCGAAGCCCTATGTCGCGCAGGCCGTCCACCAGCAGCCGCTGGGCTTCGCCGGCGAACTGCCCGAGGACTGGCAGGCCAAGGCCCTGGGCCGCATGGGCGAACTGCTGGGCAAATACCGCTCGCTGCAGGTGTTCATGGACATCTGCGTCAAGTGCGGCGCCTGCACCGACAAGTGCCATTATTTCATCGGCACCGGCGATCCCAAGAACATGCCGGTGGCTCGCCAGGATCTGTTCCGCTCGGTCTACCGCCGTTACTTCACTCCTGCCGGCAAGGCGCTGGGCGCCGTCGGCCTGGGATCGCTGGTCGGGGCCAAGGAATTCACCCGCGAGCTGCTGGACGAGTGGTTCAATTATTTCCATCAGTGCTCGCAATGCCGCCGCTGCTCGGTGTTCTGCCCCTACGGCATCGATACCGCGGAAGTGTCGATGGCCGCCCGCGACGTGATGAACCACATCGGCATGGGGCATAAGTACGCCAACGAAATCATCGGCAAGGTCCACAAGATCGGCAACAATCTGGGCCTGCCCGGGCCGGCGCTGATCGACACGCTGGAAGGCCTGGAAGAGGACGTCAAGGACGAGACCGGCCAGGACGTCCGCTTCCCCATCGACGTCGAGGGGGCCGAGGTCCTGCTGGTGACGCCGTCGGCCGACTTCTTCGCCGAGCCGCACGTGCTGGGTCTGATCGGCTATGCCAAGGTGTTCCACGCCGCCGGCATTTCCTGGACGCTGTCCTCGAAGGCCTCGGAAGCCGGCAATTTCGGCATGTTCATCGGCAACTACGAACAGATGCGCAAGATTTCCATGCGCATCCGCGAAGCGGCCCAGGAACTGAAGGTCAAGCGCATCGTCTTCGGCGAATGCGGCCATGCCTGGCGCGTCGCCTATTCCTTCCTGAACACCCTGGCCGGTCCGTGGGATTTCCTCGATCCGCGCTATCCGGTGCCGCAGCACATCCTGGAAGTCACCAACGGCCTGATCCAGCGCCAGGGCATCAAGCTGGACAAGTCGGGCAATGACGGCATGGTGCTGACGGTGCACGATTCGTGCAACGTCGCCCGCGCCAGCCGCATGGGCGACTGCCCCGGCGGCCAGTTCACCATCCCGCGCGACGTCATCAGGGCCTCGGTCCCGAAGTTCGTCGACATGCATCCCGACACCACCCATGAGAAGACGTTCTGCTGTGGCGGCGGCGGCGGCCTGCTGACCGACGAACTGATGGACCTGCGCGTCAAGGGGTCCAAGCCCCGCATGGAGGCCCTGAAGGATGTCATCGACCGCGAGGGCGTGACCCACATGGCCGCCATGTGCGCCATCTGCAAGGCCCAGTTCACCAAGATCCTGCCCATTTACGGCTACGACAGAGAGATGGTGGTGTCGGTTCACCAGCTGGTGAGCAACGCCATCGTTCTCGGCAACAACGATTAAGAAAGTTCGAGGGAGACCAACATGGCTAAGACCAACGCCAAGGCCATTACCGAGGGCAAGAATTTCCGCCGTTACAAGGACGGTGACAGCCAGCCTTCGTCGTGGCAGGACGAGATCTTCAAGGCCGGATGGTCGCACAAGTGCCCGACCTATGTCCTGCGCACGCCGCCCTGTTCGGGATCGTGCCCGTCGGGCCACGACATCCGGGGCTGGCTGGACATCGTCCGCGGCATCGAAAAGCCCGCCGAAGGCCAGAGCTGGCAGGAATACGCCTTCCGCCGCATGACCGAAGCCAACCCTTTCCCGTCGGTGATGGGCCGCGTCTGCCCCGCCCCGTGCGAACAGGGCTGCAACCGCAACATGGTCGAAGAGCATGTCGGCATCAATTCGGTCGAGCATTTCGTCGGCGACTGGGCCATCGAGAACAAGCTGACCTTCGCAAGGCCCGAACAGGAAAGCGGCCGCAAGATCGCCGTCATCGGCGGTGGCCCCGCCGGTCTGTCGGCGGCCTACCAGCTGCGCCGCAAGGGCCATGCCGTCACCATCTTCGAAGACAAGCCCGACCTGGGCGGCTTCATGCGCTACGGCATCCCCGGCTACCGCACCCCGCGCGACAAGCTGGACGTCGAGATCGCCCGCATCGTCGACATGGGCGTGACGGTCAAGACCAACTGCCGCGTCGGCCGCGACGTCAAGATCGCCGATCTTGAAAAGGATTTCGACGCCATCTTCTGGGGCGTCGGCACCCATTCCGGCCGCGGCCTGCCGATCCCCGGCTGGGCCGACACCCCCAACTGCGTTTCGGGCGTGGCCTTCCTGAAGGCCTTCAACGAAGGCCGTCTGCAGGCGGTCACCGGCCGCATCATCGTCGTCGGCGGTGGCGACACCTCCATCGACGTCGCCTCGGTGGCCCGCCGCCTGGGCCACATCAAGGAAGTGTCGGCGCAGGACCGCATCGAGCACGTCATCCTGGGCCAGACCGCCCATGACGTCGCCGCCAGCGCCAGCCGCGAGGGCTGCGAGACCACGCTGACCTCGCTGTTCCCGGTGGAAAAGATGATGGCCGCCGAGCGCGAGGTGGAAGACGCCAAGCGCGAAGGCATCGACATCAAGGGCGGGGTGATGCCGCTGGAAGTGCTGAAGAGCGCCGACGGCCGCGCCACCGGCCTCAAGATGTGCAAGTGCACCATGAACGGCATGGTGCCCGAGCCCGTCGCCGGCACCGAGTTCATCATCGAGGGCGACCTGATCGTCGCCGCCATCGGCCAGCGGGGCGACCTTGCCGACCTGCCGGAAATGGACAACGGCAACGGCTTCATCAACGCCGACAAGACCATGCGGGTGCCGGGCAAGCCCAAGCACTTCGTCGGCGGCGACGTCGTCCGTCCGCACCTGCTGACCACCGCCATCGGCCACGGCCGCATCGCCGCCGCCAGCATCGAGGAATTCCTGGCCGACGGCGAGATCAACAAGCGCCCGAAGGTCGATGTCCATCACTGGAACCTGCTGAACAAGCTGCGTGAAACCAACCAGGAGCCCGAGGCTTTCGACGGCGTCGCCACCCGCGGCACCTCGTCGGCCAAGTTCGCCGTGCACAATTTCGAGGATCGCGCCAGCGCCGAGATCATTCCGCACGACGAGCTGTTCCTGGGCCATTTCACCAACGTGCCGCGCAAGCACCGCGACGAGGTCCATATCGGCGCCGACGAAGTCATCGGCAACTTCCAGGAGCGGCTGCTGCCGCTGTCGGACAAGGACGTCGTCGACGAGGCCAAGCGTTGCATGTCGTGCGGCCTGTGCTTCGAATGCGACAATTGCGTGGTGTTCTGCCCGCAGGGCGCCGTCAGCCGGACCCCGAAGAAGGAGCGGACCACCGGCCGCTATGTGCAGACCGACTATTCCAAGTGCATCGGCTGCCATATCTGCTTCGACGTGTGCCCCACCGGGTACATTCAGATGGGCCTGGGCGAGTAAGGATCAACGGCCATGCGCGCGCTGGTGCTGTCTTTGTTGATGGGGTTGGCCCTTCTGGCCGGACCGGCGGTGGCGGGCGATCTGTCGCCCGCCATCCCCAAGGCCCAGGGGGCTTGCGTCGATGAGCCGCAGGCGATGCGGCGCCATCATTTCGACTTTCTCAAGCACCAGCGCGACGACACCCTGCGCTCGGGCATCCGCGGCGCCCGCCATTCCCTCAAGGAATGCGTGTCCTGCCATGCCGGCAAGGGGGCCGACGGCAAGCCGGTTCCGGTCAATGCCGAAGGCCAGTTCTGCCAGTCCTGCCACGCTTATGCCGCGGTTTCCATCGACTGCTTCACCTGCCATGCCACGGTGCCTGAGAAGGGGCCGAAAACGGCCGGAGTGACGCCCGGAGTGACGCAATGACCGAGACCTCTCGCCGCGAAGTGCTGAAGGGCGCCGCCGGGGCCGTCGCCCTGGCTCCGGGCCTGACCCTGATCGCCGCTCCGGCGGACGCCCGCGCCCCGGGCATGCCCGCCACCCCCGCCAATCGCTGGGGCCTGCTGATCGACACCAGGAAGTGCGATGCCGGCTGTACCGCCTGCGTCGACGCCTGCAAGACCGAAATGGGGCTGACCGGCCACCACCGCCCGCTGACCGACGCCCAGTATCTGCGCAAGGTCAACGTCAAGGACCCGGCCAGCGGCAAGGCCCATTCGGTGCCGGTGATGTGCCAGCATTGCGCCAAGCCGCCCTGCGTCGACGTCTGTCCGACCGGGGCCAGCATGAAGCGGGCCGACGGCATCGTCCTGGTCGACCGCCACATCTGCATCGGCTGCCGCTATTGCATGATGGCCTGCCCCTACAAGGCGCGGTCCTTCGCCCACGAGGAACAGACCAACCAGCGCGAGGCCAATCCGCGCGGCAAGGGCTGCGTCGAGGCCTGCACCCTGTGTGCCCACCGCGTCGATGCCGGACAGTCCCCGGCCTGTGTCGAGGCCTGCGCCGCCGCCGGCCATGCCGCCATGCTGTTCGGCGACCTCAACGATCCGGGCTCGGAACTGGCCCGCCGCGTCGCGGCCGAAGCCAGCACCCGCATCCGCGCCGACCTGGGCGTCGAGCCGGCCGTCCGCTATCAGGGGATCTGAGCCATGAAGCGCGTGACTTATACCGAACTTCCGGCCCTGACCACCGGCTGGCTGGCCCTGATGGGGTCGCTGCTGGCGGTGGTGGCCGTCGCCCTGGGCTCGGTCCTGTACATGGAACATGAAGGCCATTGGGTCACCGGCATGACCAATCAGGTCGTGTGGGGCATGCCGCATGTCTTCGCCATCTTCCTGATCGTCGCCGCTTCCGGCGCCCTCAATGTCGCCTCGATCGGCTCGGTGTTCGGCCGCGAGCCCTATCAGCCGCTGGGCCGCCTGTCCGGCCTGCTGGCGATGGCCCTGCTGGCCGGCGGCCTGGCCGTGCTGGTGCTGGATCTGGGCCGGCCCGACCGTCTGGCCGTCGCCATGACCCATTTCAACTTCAAATCCATCTTCGCCTGGAACGTCATCCTGTATTCCGGCTTCTTCGCCGTGGTCGGGTTCTATCTGTGGGCAATGATGGATTGGAAAATGAAAGGGGCTTACAAGGGGGCGGCCCTGGCGGCCTTCGTCTGGCGCCTGATCCTGACCACCGGCACCGGCTCGATCTTCGGCTTCCTGGTCGCCCGCGACGCCTACAACTCGGCGGTGATGGCGCCGCTGTTCATCGCCATGTCCTTCGCCTTCGGCCTTGCCGCCTTCATCCTGGTGGTGATGGGCGCCTATGCCGGTTCCGGCCGTCCGGTCGCTCCCGATCTCGTCACCCGCATGGGGCGGCTGCTGGGCCTGTTCTGCGCCGCCAACCTGTATTTCGTCGCCGTCCAGCACCTGACCGCGCTGTACATGGCCGAACGTACCGGCGTCGAGGCCTTCATCCTGGCCGGCGGCGGCCTGTATACCGTGCTGTTCTGGGGTGTCCAGGTCGCTTTGGGCGGGCTGGTGCCGATGTCCATCGTCTTTTCCAAGGGCGCCACCCGCTGCAGCGTCCGTTTTGCCGCCATCCTGGTGATGATCGGCGGACTGGCCCAGGTTTATGTCATCCTGATCGGCGGTCAGGCCTTCCCGCTCACGCTGTTCCCCGGCATGGAGGTTTCCTCCAGCTTCCAGGACGGTCAGGTTTCGGCCTATGCGCCGTCGCTGCCGGAAGTTCTGCTGGGCCTGGGCGGCTTTGCCATCACCTTGCTGATCACCGTGGTCGGCGCCACCTTCCTGCGGATCCTGCCCGACAGCCTGGCGGCGGAGCAACCCTTTTTCCGGACACCGGGAACGCGACGCCCCACCATATGGGGCCGGTCATGACCAAAACGCCCCCTGCCGGGATCTCCGGCAGGGGGTTTTGTCTTGTCCACCGCCCCGACCAGTCCCATGCCGGCCGGGCCTGCTGAAAAACAGGCCGTGCCAGCGGCATCATACGAAGCCCGAATGAATCATCCGGGTTCCTAAGCCCCCTCGCCGGGCGGCCGCATCCGCGGCCTTGGCCGCGCCCAATGGGCGCTGGATACGAAGCCCG
>CAJANN010000315.1 GCA_903941095.1 uncultured Rhodospirillaceae bacterium
AAGTTCCAGGCCTTCAAGCCGCTGGTCGACCAGTACGGCGTCTGGGTCATCATCGTCAAGGGCGCCACCCCCATTCCCTACAAGCTGATCACCATCGCCGCCGGCGCCTTCAAGTTCGACCTGCTGGACTTCACCTTCGCCAGCTTCGTCGCCCGCGCCATGCGCTTTTTCCTGGTGGCCGGCCTGTTGTGGAAATTCGGCCCGCCCATCCGCGATTTCGTCGAAAAGCGCCTGAAGCTGGTCACCACCGTGATGGTCGTGCTGATCGTGGCGGGTTTCCTGGCGGTCAAGCTGCTCTGAGCGTGTCCGCAGGGGGATCGCCTTTGGCGATCACCCTGGCTTGTTTCATGTCGGCCTCAATCGCCGGCGGGGGGCATCCGCCCCCTTCCTCGCTTTCCCTCCGGCCGCTGCAGCGCCCAACGGGCATAGTCCTCGCTACGCTCGTCCAAAGGCGATCACCCTGAGCGCGTCCGCCGCCTGCATTGCGCAAGGTGGTGGAACGGCGGTATAAGGCGGCATGTTCGCCAAGGTCGCCAAGCTGATTGCCGTCAACGTCGCCCTGCTGCTGGCCGTGCTGCTGGGGGCGGAACTGGCATTCGGGACATGGTTTTCCAGGGACCCGCTGGATCGGCTGGGGCTGGTCCGCAACTTTTCCACCACGGTGTCGGCCGCGTCGCTTTACGATGGCGGCGGGGATTTTCCCTATCGCCGCGACAGGTGGGGCTTTCGCGGGGCGGTCGATCCGGCCAAGGTGACCGTCGTCACCATCGGCGGCAGCACCACCAACCAACTGTATCTGCCCGAGGACAAGACCTGGCAGGCGGTGATGGAGCGCACGCTGCACGCCTCCGGGCGGGGCGACGTGGTGGTGGCCAACGCCGGCATCGACGGCCAAAGCACCATCGGCCATCTGCGGGTGCTGCGGGATTGGCTGCCGAACGTGCCGGGCCTTCGGCCGCGCTTCATTCTGGCTTATGTCGGCATCAACGATGTCCACATCACCGGCGCCTGGGTCGACGATCTGGCGCAGCACACTCTGATCCGGAAAATCCGCCAGCGCAGCGCGGTCTGGGGACTGGTCGACAAGCTGTCCGGCATGATGGTGGCGCGGCGGGCCAAGCTGACCCACCAGCCGGTGGCGTGGGACAAGGCGGAATGGACGGACCGGCCCGGCCGTCCTGACTGGCGCTCGGATCAGGCGGCGTCGGCCCCAGAATCCTATCGGCACCGTCTGAAAGAGATGGCCGGCCTGATCCATCAACTGGGGGCGGTGCCGGTCTTCGTGACCCAGGCACGGGGCGATTACCGCATCGCCAGCGGCAAGCTGCAAGGTCTGGCCGCCGGGGACGGACCGAACGGAATTGACCAATACCACCTGTTGGCCGGGCTCAACCGCGTCACCCTGGACGTCTGCCGCGAGGATGGACTGCTGTGTCTGGACCTGGCCCGCGACCTGAGTTTCGGGGCCGGCGACTTCTATGATCTTCTGCATAACACCCCGCAAGGTGCCGAGAAGATCGGCCGCTGGCTGGCCGAGCGTCTGGCGGGACTGGTGTGAAGGGCCTAAAGGCGGTAAACAGGACATCCTTTTTTCGGAGTTGAGCAGAGTGGTGATGGACGACAAGCTGGTGATTGCCCTGCCCAAGGGACGCATCCTCGACGAGGCGATGCCCCTGGTGCGCGCCGCCGGAATCGAGCCCGAGGCCGAATTCGACAATCCCAAGACCCGCCTGCTGCGTTTCGCCACCAACCATCCGCATATCGACATCATCCGGGTGCGGTCGTTCGACGTCGCCACCTTCGTCGCCTTCGGCGCCGCCCATCTGGGCATCGCCGGCAACGACGTCCTGATGGAGTTCGACTATCCCGAGATCTATGCGCCGCTGGACCTGGGCATCGGCGCCTGCCGGCTGTCGGTGGCCGAGCCCACCGATCTGGCCGAGCACGACGATCCCCGGCGCTGGAGCCATGTCCGCATCGCCACCAAATATCCCGAGGTGACGCGGCGCTTCTTCGCCGAACGCGGCGTCCAGGCCGAGTGCGTCAAGCTGAACGGGGCGATGGAGCTGGCGCCCAGCCTGGGCCTGTGCACCCGCATCGTCGATCTGGTGTCGACCGGGTCGACCCTGAAGGCCAACGGCCTGAAAGAGGTCGAGGTGATCGCCGGGGTGACCAGCCGCCTGATCGTCAACCGCGCAGCCCTGAAGACCCGGCCGGTGGAAATGGCCGGCTGGATCGACGCCTTCCGCTCCGCCTGCGAGACGATTCATGCAGCGGCTTGACGCCGGCGCCGCCGATTTCGGGCAGGCCTTCGCCGCCCTGCTGTCGGGCAAGCGGGAAACCGCTGCCGACGTCAACGACGCCGTCGCCGCCATCATCGCCGACGTCCGGTCCCGCGGCGATGACGCCCTGATCGACTACACCGCCCGCTTCGACCGTCTGCCCGGCCTGTCGGCGGCGGGCCTGCGCATCACCCCGGCCGAGATCGAGGCCGCCCTGGCCCAGGTGCCGGCCGGGCTGACCGCCGCCCTGGAACTGGCCGCCGGACGCATCGGCGATTTCCACCGCCGCCAGATGCCGGAAGGCTATCAGTATGCCGACGCCTCGGGGGTGCGGCTGGGCTGCCGCTGGACGCCGGTCCAGGCCGCCGGCCTGTACGTGCCGGGGGGCACCGCCGCCTATCCGTCGTCGGTGCTGATGAACGCCATTCCGGCCAAGGTCGCCGGGGTGTCCCGCCTGGTCATGGTGGTGCCGACCCCCGACGGGCATCTGAACCCGCTGGTGCTGGCCGCCGCCCGGCTGGCCGGCATCGACGAGATCTATCGCATCGGCGGAGCCCAGGCGGTGGCGGCCCTGGCCTATGGCACCGCAACCATCCGTCCGGTCGACAAGATCGTCGGTCCGGGCAACGCCTATGTCGCCGCCGCCAAGCGGCAGGTGTTCGGGGCGGTGGGCATCGACATGATCGCCGGCCCGTCCGAGATCCTGGTGGTGGCCGACGGCGCCAACGATCCCGCATGGATCGCCGCCGACCTGCTGTCGCAGGCCGAGCACGACACCGCCGCCCAAAGCATCCTGATCACCGACGATGCCGGCTTCGGCGACCGGGTGGCCGAGGCGGTGCAAAGCCATCTCGCCACCTTGCCGCGGGCTGCCATCGCCCGGGAAAGCTGGGACGCGCACGGCGCCATCATCGTCGTTCCCTCGCTGGAGCAATCGGTGGACCTGATCGACCGCATCGCGCCCGAGCATCTGGAACTGGCGGTCGCCGACCCCGACGCCCTGGCGGCGCGGGTCACCAATGCCGGCGCCATTTTCCTGGGACGCTACACCCCGGAAGCGGTGGGCGATTATGTCGGCGGTCCCAACCATGTGCTGCCGACGGCCCGTTCGGCGCGGTTTTCCTCGGGGCTGGGAGTGCACGACTTCATGAAGCGGACCACGCTGCTGGGCTGCGACGCCGATTCCCTGCGGGCCATCGGGCCGGCGGCGGTGGCCCTGGCCGGGGCCGAGGGGCTGGGGGCGCACGGATTGTCTGTGGCCCTGCGTCTGAACCCGGGGCGGGGCTGACCGTCATGCCGCACCGGCAGAAACTGGCCCATATCCAGCTCGATGAAAAGACGATGGTCCGGCGCAAGCCCGAGGTCGAGCACGAGCGCAATATCGCCATCTACGACCTGCTGGAGGAGAATTATTTCGCCCCCCAGGGCGGCGATTACAGCGGTCCCTACCATCTGCATCTGTCGCTGGAAGAAAACCGGCTGATCTTCGACGTCCGGTCCCCCGAAGGGCCGGGTCTGCTGCAGGTGCCGCTGGCGCTGAAGTCGTTCCAGTCCATCGTCAAGGATTACTTCCTGGTCTGCGAAAGCTATTACAGCGCCATCAAGAAGTCGTCTCCGGCACAGATCGAAGCCATCGACATGGGACGTCGCGGCCTGCACAACGAAGGTTCTGAGCTGCTGCGCGAGCGGCTGAGCGGCAAGATCGACGTCGATTTCGATACGGCCCGTCGCCTGTTCACCCTGATCTGCATCCTGCATATCCGGGGGTAACGGTGCAGGCCGAGCTGCCGTCCGCCGTACTGTTCTGCTGCACCTTCAACGCCATCCGTTCGCCGATGGCCGAAGGCATCATGAAGCGCCTGCACGGCAAGCGCATCTTCGTCGATTCGGTGGGGGTCAAGCCCGGCGAGCTCGACCCTTTCGTCGTGGCGGTCATGGATGAAATCGGCGTCGACCTGAGCCGGCACCGCCCACGCACCTTCGACGATCTCGAGGATTCCAGCTTCGACGTGGTGGTGTCGCTCAGTCCCGAAGCCCAGCACAAGGCGGTCGACCTGACCCGGACCATCGCCTGCGACGTCGAATATTGGCCGACCTTCGATCCGACCCTGGTGGAAGGCAGCCGCGAAGCCCGTCTGGAGGCCTATCGCCAGGTGCGCGACGAACTGATGCGCCATATCCAGAAACGCTTCCCGCCCCGGGGGCTGGCGCGGGAATAGGATCAGCCGGCCATCAGGCCGGCGGCGATCTCGCGGTCGATCTCGATCAGGGGCAGGGCCAGGTCGGCCTTGCCGCTGGCCAGCGCCCTGATGGTCTGCCTGTCGACGAACAGGCTGAGATCCAGCAGGTTGGCGCGGATTTCCGCCGGCAGCGGGTTGTCGGCGGCGGCGGCTTCGATCTGCACCAGGGTCCACAATTTCTGATTATGCTTCAGCGCCCCGTCCAGCGCCCGGCGGCTGACCGGCGGGCGGCAGGCGGCCTCCAGGGCGTTGGCCGCCCGCACGAAGGCCAGGGCCTCGGCCGCCCGCCCCTTGATCCCGGACCGTTGCGCCCGCTCGTAAGCTCCATAGGGGGAAAAGGTCGGGCGCGGCACGGGGGTCAGAACAGCGACAGGATCGACGCCTGTTGCTGCCGGCCGATGGTCATGGTCACCCGGCTGAGCTGCTGGCGGGTCCGCGAGGCGGTCAGGGCGGCGGCTTCCTCGGTCTGATCGGCCTGGGTCAGGCGCAATCCCGCCTCGGCGGCGACATTGCCGAGCTGTTGCGCATGGTCGGCCTGGATGGTCATCGCCGAAATGGAACTGCCCAATGCCGCCTGGGTGGCCCGGATCTGGGCCGCGGCGGCATCGATCCGGGTCAGGGTGGCTTCGATGGCCCCGTTGCCGACGCCGATATTCGGGTCGGTGAAGCCGGTCCCGTCGGTCGCCGCCGTCGGCAGCCCCAGTCCGGCGGACGAACTGTCCCGTCCGGCGACGGCGACATTGCCGGCATTCAACGACGATCCGGCGTTCAGCAGATTGGTTCCCTGATAGCTGCTGTCGCCGACCACTTGATCGATCTGGGCGCGGACGGTGTTGAACTGGTCGGCAAAGGCGGCCCGTTCGGTGGCGCTGTCGCTGCCCTGGGCGGCCTGGGCGATGCCGCGCAACTGCCCCAGCAGGGTGTCGACGGTGGTCGCCCCGTCGATGGCCGCGCCGACCGTGGAAATCCCCGTCGACGAGCGGTCCTTGACGGCGGCCAGATCGCTGGCCTGTTCACTCAGGGCGCGGGCGGCCAGGAAGGCGACGGCATCGTCGCGGACGGAATTGACGCGCTTGCCGCTGGACAGCGCCGACTGACGGTCGGCGGATTGCTGTTCCGTCCGCTGCAGCGACATCAGGCTGGTCCGGGCGGCTCCGGACAGGGCGATGGAATCGATGGGCATTCTGCCGGTCTCTTCGTCAGGGAAGAGTCACTCTAACACAATGGCCGTTCCGTGCGCCAATCCGTTGACGCGGGGCGGCACTGTTTCTATCCTCCGCGCCGTCATGCGCCGCTCTGTTCTCGCCCTGCTGCTTTGTCTTGCCGCCCCGGCCCTGGCCGAGGACGGCCCCACGCCCGTGGGGCAGGTCGCCCTGCTGCCGCTGGGCGACGCCGTCCGTCCGGATATCGAGGCGCTGATCCAGGTCCATTGGAAGGATTACTACCGCACCGGGGCCGAACACGCCTTCGACCGCGACCGTATCCGGGTCGGCCGCTTCGACCTGAACGGCGACGGCCGCGCCGAGCTTCTGCTGATGATCGATCAGGACGACTGGGAAGCCGACCTGGGGCGGCCCCTGGTGGTCGCCGACTGGTCCGTCAAGGGCTGGAAAGCGGTCGGCTGGTCGTGGGGCGACGACGAAACCGTCTTTGCCACCGACGAAATCGTCGGCGGCTGGCGGACCATCGACACCGGAACACAGTATCTGCGCTGGGACGGCCGGATCTATCAGCGGGTCGACAAGCCGCACTGAGCGCGGTGACGCAGCAGGTGGTCGGCCAGGGTGACGGCCATCATCGCCTCGGCCACCGGAACGGCGCGGATGGCGACGCACGGGTCGTGGCGGCCCTTGGTGACGATTTCGATGTCGTTGCCGTGGCGGTCGACGCTGCGGGTCGGCACCAGGATCGAACTGGTCGGCTTCACCGCCAGCCGCACCACCACGTCCTGTCCGGTGGAAATCCCCCCCAGAATGCCGCCGGCATTGTTGGACAGGAAACGGACGCCGCCGTCCTGGTCCATGCGCATCTCGTCGGCATTGGCCTCGCCGGACAGGGCGGCGGCCAGGAAGCCGGCACCGATCTCGACGCCCTTGACGGCGTTGATGCTCATCATCGCCTTGGCCAGGTCGGCGTCCAGCTTGTCGTAGACCGGCGCCCCCAGGCCGGCCGGGACGCCCGAGGCGACCACCTCGACGATGCCGCCGGTGGAGGAACCGGATTTGCGCACCCCGTCCAGGAAGGTTTCCCAGTGCGCCGCCGCCCGGGGATCAGGGCACCAGAAGGGATTGGCCGACCGCTGTTCCCAGTCCCATCCCTCGGGATCGATGGCATGCGGCCCCATCTGCACCATCGCGCCGCGGATCAGAATGCCCGGCGCCAGATGGTCCAGCACCACCCGGGCCACGGCCCCGGCCGCGACCCGCATGGCGGTTTCCCGCGCGCTGGAGCGGCCGCCGCCGCGATAGTCGCGGATGCCGTATTTCCGTTCATAGACCCAGTCGGCATGGCCGGGACGGAAGGTGTCCTTGATGTCGCCGTAATCCTTGGACCGCTGGTCGGTATTGTCGATCAGCAGGCCGATCGAGGTGCCGGTGGTGACGCCCTCGAACACCCCGGACAGGATGCGGACGGCGTCGTCCTCGCGCCGCTGGGTGGTGAAGCGGTTCTGCCCCGGCTTGCGGGCGTCCAGCCACGGCTGGATGTCGGCCTCGGACAACGGCAGCATCGGCGGCACGCCGTCGATGACGCACCCGATCGCCGGCCCGTGGCTTTCGCCGAAGGTGGTGAAGCGGAAGCTGTGTCCGAAACCGTTGCCCGACACGGCCGGCTCAGTCCTTGGCGACGGTGATGTCGGGGGCGTCCACCGCCTTCATGCCGACGACGTGATAGCCGCAATCGACATGGTGGCATTCGCCCGAAACGCCCGACGACAGGTCGGACAGCAGGTAAAGGCCGGAGCCGCCGATATCGTCCAGGGTGACGTTGCGCTTCAGCGGGCTGTTGTACTCGTTCCACTTCAGGATATAGCGGAAGTCGCCGATGCCCGAGGCCGCCAGGGTCTTGATGGGGCCGGCCGACAGCGAGTTGACGCGGATGTTCTGGCCGCCCAGGTCGACGGCAAGATAGCGCACGCTGGCTTCCAGCGCCGCCTTGGCCACGCCCATGACGTTGTAATGCGGCATCACCCGTTCGGCGCCGTAATAGGTCAGCGTCAGCAGCGAGCCGCCGTCCGGCATCATCGCCGCCGCCCGCCGCGCCACCGAGGTGAACGAGAACACCGAGATGTGCATGGTCTTGGTGAAGTTTTCCAAGGTGGTGTCGGCATAGCGGCCGCGCAGCTGTTCCTTGTCGGAATAGCCGATGGCGTGGACCACGAAATCCAGCTTGCCCCACTTGGCCTGCAAGGTGTCGAACACCGCGTCGATCGAGGCTTCGTCCGAGACGTCGCAGGGCAGGACGATGTCCGATCCCACCTGTCCGGCCAGCGGGCGCACCCGCTTTTCCAAGGCCTCGCCCTGATAGGTGAAGGCCAGTTCGGCGCCCTGCGCCCGCGCCGCCAGGGCGATGCCCCAGGCGATGGAGCGGTCGTTGGCGACGCCCATGATCAGACCTTTTTTGCCAGCCATCAGGGGAGCGGGTGACGTCATTCAAGCCTCTCTAGCGCGAATCTGTGGATTTTTCAGCGGCAGGCATCCTACACGAAAGTCGCGGCCGGACAAACGCGATAGAAAGGGTAGGGCCGCAATGTCTGCAATCGCCGGTCCACTGGACGGGCCGGGCGTGCTATCCTGCCCGCGATCGGAGACCGGCATGCGTCTGCATCCTTCTGACTTGCGCCTGTTGGCGGGCGGCCTTGCCGCCTGCGCCGTCGCCCTGGGCCTGGGGCGGTTCGCCTTCACCCCCATTCTGCCGCTGATGCAGGCGGCGCACGGGCTGGACACCCAGTCGGCCGGCTGGCTGGCGGCGTCGAACAATCTGGGCTACCTGATCGGGGCGGTCTGGGCCGGTCTGGCCCGCACCGACCGCGGGCGGCACCGTTTGCTGACCGCCGGTCTGGCGACGGTGGCGCTGTCCCTGGCCGCCATGCCGGTGACGTCTTCGGAAATGCTGTGGAACCTGATCCGTCTGGTCGCCGGCGTCGCTTCGGCGCTGGTCTTCGTCCTGGCCTCGGCCCTGGTGATTCCCCTTCTGGCCGGGCGGGGGCTGGCACGGCTGTCCGGGGTGCATTTCTCCGGCGTCGGGCTGGGCATCATCCTGTCCGGTTCGGTCATCGCCTGGGCCGGCGGCCGCGGCGGGGACAATGCCGCCTGGATGACCGCCGCCGGCCTGTGCGTCCTGCTGTCGCTGACGTCGTGGCTGGGGTTGCGGCAGGCTCATGGCGGAGCGGCGGCGGCTCCGGCCAGCCATCCGCCCCCGGCGGAGTTTTCGCTGGTCTGGCTGTCCGCCGCCTATTTCTGCGCGGGACTGGGCTATATCGTCACCGGCACCTTCCTGGTGGTGGTGGTGCGTTCGACCCCCGGCCTGGAAACGGTGGCCAACCTGTCCTGGGTGCTGGTCGGGCTGGCGGCGATGCCGTCATCGGCGGCCTGGGGCATCCTGGCCGGCAGGGTCGGCTTTCGCGCCGCCCTGATCGCCGCCCATCTGCTGATGGCGGCGGGTACCGCCCTGCTGGGGCTGACCGCACATCCCTTGGGCGTCATGACCGCGGCGGCGCTGTATGGCGGAACCTTCCTGGGCATCGCCGGCATGGCGATGGCCTTCGGCCGGGCCATTTCGCCGGGAAATCCGGCCCAGGCGATGGGCTGGCTGACGGCGGCGTTCTCGGTCGGCCAGATGATCGGGCCGGTGGCGGCGGCGGCATTGGCCGGGTGGGGCGGGTGGATGCCGGCCCTGCTGATGGCCGCCGCGGTGACGCTGGCCGGGGTGCCGATGCTGGTGGCCGGCCGGCTCAGGCCGTCTTCTTCCGCCCGATCTTCGGTTCCTCGCCCCTGAGCAGGCGGCGGATGTTGGCGTGGTGGCGGGCGATGCCCAGCGCCCCCAGGCCGGCGGCCATCAGGCCGACCTCGGGACCGGCGGCCAGCCAGGCATAGACCGGGGCCAGGGCCAGGGCGACCAGGGCAGCCAGCGAGGAGATGCGGAACACTGCGGCGACGGCCAGCCAGGTCAGGCAGCAGGCCAGCCCCGCCGGCCAGGAACAGGCCAGCAGGGTGCCGGCCGAGGTCGCCACCCCCTTGCCACCCTTGAACTTCAGCCACAGCGGGAAATTGTGGCCCAGCACCGCGGCGAACCCGGCCACCGGCATGGCGGCGGTTCCGAACAGCAGCCATGCCAGGGCGACGGCGATGGCCCCCTTGCCGCCATCCAGCAGCAAGGTCGCCAGGGCCAGCCCCTTGCGGCCGGTGCGCAGCACGTTGGTGGCGCCGATATTGCCCGATCCGATGGCGCGGATGTCGCCCAGGCCGGCGGCCTTGGTCAGCACCAGGCCGAAGGGGACCGAGCCCAGCAGGTAGCCGCCCACGGCGGCGATGGTCAGGTCAAGCATCGAGGGCATAGACGGTACGGCCATCGACGACGGTGCGCAGCACCATGCCCTGGACCGGGCGGCCGTCGAACGGCGAGTTCTTGGATTTGCAGCGGAATTTCCCCGGCTCGATCTTCCAGCCGCGCACCGGGTTGAACAGCATCAGGTCGGCGGCGGCCCCGGCCTTCAGGCGGCCGCCGGCCAACCCCAGCACGGCGGCGGGACCGCAGGTCAGCAGCCTCAGCGCCTGCAGCAGTTCCAGGTGGCCGTCATGGACCAGTTCCAGGGTGACGGGCAGCAGGGTTTCCAGCCCGACGCCGCCGAATTCGGCCTGGGCGAAGGGCTGGCGCTTGGAATCGGCATCCTGCGGCGCATGGTCCGAGGCGATGGCGTCGATGGTGCCGTCCTTCAGCCCCTCGACCACGGCGCGGCGGTCGTCCTCGGACCGCAGCGGCGGGCTCAGCTTGGCGAAGGTGCGGTAGTCGCGCACCGCCAGTTCGTTCATGGCGAAATAGGGCGGCGCGGTGTCGCAGGTCACCGGCAGGCCGGCGGCCTTGGCCTTGCGCAGGATGGCGACGCCGTCGGCGGTTGAGACGTGGGCGGCGTGATAGCGCCCGCCGGTCATCGCCACCAGCCGCATGTCGCGCTCCAGCATGATGGCCTCGGCCGCCGCCGGGATTCCCGACAGGCCCATGCGGGTGGCCATCTCGCCGGCGTTCATCGCCCCGCCCGAGGCCAGCGACGGCTCTTCCGGATGCTGGACGATCAGGCCGCCGAAGGTGGCGGCATAGGACAGGGCGCGGCGCATCACCTGGGCGTCGCCGATGGCCTTGACGCCGTCGGTGAAGGCCAGGGCGCCGGCTTCCATCAGGAAGCCCATTTCCGCCAGTTCGCGCCCCTGCAGGCCCTTGGTGGCGGCGGCATAGGGATAGACCTTGGCCAGACCGATCTTGCGGGCGCGCCGCGCCACGAACTCCACCGTCGCCACCTCGTCGATGACCGGGTCGGTGTTGGGCAGGCAGACCATCGCGGTGACGCCGCCGGCCACCGCCGATTCGCCGGCCGAACGCAGGGTTTCCTTATGTTCCTCGCCCGGTTCGCGCAGTTGCACCCGCATGTCGATCAGGCCGGGCGCCAGACACTGGCCGCCGCAATCGACCACCTGGATGCCCGACGGCACGCCGCCCTGGAACAGGCCGGGGCCGACATCGGCGATGGTTTCGCCGTCGACCAGCAGGGCGCCGGGGGAATCCAGGCCCGAAGCCGGGTCGAGCAGACGGGCGTTGACATAGGCCACCAGTCCGGAAGGCATGGGCTTGGACATCACACCGCCACCTGATTGGGAATGTTGCGGGTCAGCAGGTCGAGGCAGGCCATGCGCACCGCCACGCCCATTTCGACCTGTTCGCGGATCAGCGACCGTTCGACGTCGTCGGCGACGTCGGAATCGATCTCGACGCCGCGATTCATCGGGCCGGGATGCATGATCACCGCGTCGGGCTTGGCCAAGGCCAGTTTCTCGCGGTCCAGGCCGAAGAAATGGAAATATTCGCGGATCGACGGGATGAAGTTGCCCTTCATCCGTTCGTTCTGGATGCGCAGCATCATCACCACGTCGACGCCGTCCAGCCCCTTGCGCATGTCGTGGCAGACATCGACGCCCATGCGGTCGACCTGGGCCGGCATCAGGGTCCTGGGGCCGATCAGGCGGACCTGGGCTCCCATCGCGTTCAGCAGGTGGATGTTCGAGCGCGCCACCCGCGAATGCAGGACGTCGCCGCAGATGGCCACGGTCAGGCCGGCGATGGCGCCCTTGTGGCGGCGGATGGTCAGGGCGTCCAGCAGGGCCTGGGTCGGATGCTCGTGGCTGCCGTCGCCGCCGTTGATCACCGCGCAGTTGACCTTTTCCGACAGCAGCTTGACCGCGCCGGAATCGGGGTGGCGGACCACCAGCGCATCCAGGTGCATGGCGTTCAGGGTCATGGCGGTGTCGATCAGGGTCTCGCCCTTGGCGACCGAACTGGCCTGGGTCTGCATGTTGATGACGTCGGCGCCCAACCGCTTGCCGGCCAGTTCGAAGCTGGTCCGCGTCCGGGTCGAGTTCTCGAAGAACAGGTTGACCAGGGTGCGGCCGCGCAGCAGGCTTTTGCGCTTGTCGACGGACCTGTTCTGGTCGACGTAGCCGTCGGCCAGATCCAGGATGGTGGTGATCTCCTGCGGTCCCAGACCCTGGATGCCGAGAAGATGGCGGTGTGGAAATCGCTGTTCGGTCATGGGGCGGACTATAGGGCCGCCCCGGCCGCCCCGCAAGCGGCTCAGCCGCCCCCCAGGGCTCCGAATCCAGGTTAAGAAGTGGCTAATTTCCCCTGGTACATACTCGTCATGCCCGCGCAGGCGGGCATCCATACGACGGTTGGGCGAGACGCAGCTGCGACTCATGAAAACACCATGCGTCTATATTTTGG
>CAJANN010000316.1 GCA_903941095.1 uncultured Rhodospirillaceae bacterium
ACTTGCCTCGACAGGCCCTTGACAAGAAGGCGCCGACCGCCCTGAATGCCCGCTTCTCAACTGGAACAGAAAAAGCCATGCGTCACCCACCGCCGTCCGTCGTGCCCCTCGACCGTATCCTGCCCGACGAGCCCCTGTTGATGATGGGGGCCGGCCCGGTGCCGATTCCGGCCAAGGTGGCCCACGCCAATTCCATCATCATCAACCACCTGGGCGAGACGATGAACCGGGTGGTCGAGCAGGTCAAGGCAATGGCCCGCTACGTCTTCCAGTCGGGCAACGCCCAGATTCTGGGGGTCGCCGGCCCCGCCTCGGCGGCGATGGAAATGGCCGTCTGCAATCTGGTGGAACCGGGCACCAAGGTGCTGGCCCTGTGCAACGGCTATTTCAGCCGCCGGCTGGCCGAGATGGCCCATCGCTGCGGCGCCGAGGTCGCCATCCTGGACATCGCCGAGGGCTGCACCGCCCAGCCCGAGCAGGTTCTGGCCGCCTTGCACCGCGAGGCCCCGGCCATTCTGACCCTGGTCCAGGGCGAAACCTCGAATACCGTGTGGAACCGCTATCTCCCCGAGATCTGCGCCGCCGCCCGCGAGATGGGCTGCCTGGTCGTCGTCGATGCCGTCTGCACCCTGTCGACCATGCGCCTGGACATGGACGATTGGGGCGTCGACGCGGTCATCACCGGCGGCCAGAAGGGGCTGTCCTCGATACCCGGCGTATCGCTGCTGGGCTTTTCCGAAACCGCCTGGAAGCGGATCGAACGGCGCAACGCGCCGATGGCCCACTGGTGTCTGGACGCCCGGCTGGCCGACCAGTTCTGGAACAAGAATTCCTATCACTACACCGCCCCGGTGTCGGGCATCCTGGCCCTGCACGAAGCCCTGCGGCTGATCTGCGCCGAGACCCTGCCGGCCCGCTTCCACCGCCACGAACTGAGTTCGAAGGCGCTGCAGGGCGGCCTGGAGGCGATGGGGCTGGAGCTGCTGGTCCCGCCGGTGGCGCGGCTGAACTCGGTGGTCGGCATCAAGATTCCGGACGGCGTCTCGGGCGACGACGTCCGTCGCCACATGTCGCACGTCTACCGCGTCGAGATCGCCGGAGCCTTCGGGCTGAACATCGTGCGCATCGGCCAGATGGGCGAACAGTGCCGGGCGCACGCCATCTTCCGCGCCCTGCACGCCTTCGGCAGTTCGATGCTGGCCCACGGCGCCCACATCGACCTGCCGGCCGGCGTGGCCGAACTGGAACGCATCCTGGCCGACGGGCAGGTCGCCTAAAGCGCCAACCCCAGCCGGGTTCCTTCTTCGATGGCCCTCAGGGCATCGATGCGCGAGGCGTCGCGGGCACCGCCGATGCGGTGCACCGCCCGCCCCTGCGCCTCCAACTCCCGCGCCAATCCGTCCTCGGCATCCTGGCCGGAGCACAGGATCGCCGTGTCGGCGGCGATCAGCCGCGCCTCGCCGCCGACACGGATGTGCAATCCCGCCGCGTCGATGCGGTCATAGGCGACGCCGCTCAGCATCTCGACGCCCGCCCGCTGCAGGACCGCCTTGGCGATCCAGCCGGTGGTCCGCCCCAGATCGCCGCCCGGACGCCCGGACTTGCGCTGCATCATGGTGATGACGTGCCGGGCCGGTGCCGCTGCCGCCGGTGCGGTCAGGCCGCCGCTCCGGGCCAGGGTGCGGTCGACGCCCCACTGACGGTCGAAATCCCCCTGCCCGCCCAACAGGAACAGGGCGACATCGAAGGCGATCGGACCGGCTCCGACCACGGCGACCCGGGGGCCGGCCCGCCGGCGGCCCGACAGGATCTCTTCGTATCCCGCCACGGACGGATGGTCGACGCCCGGCAGGTCGGGCCGGCGCGGCCGGATGCCGGCCGCCACCACCACCTGATCGAACCCGCCCAAATCGGCCACACCGACCCGTTTTTGCAGAATCACCCGAACCCCGGCCGCCGCCAGCTCGCCGGCGAACCAGTCCAGGGTCGCGGCATAACCCTGTTTGCCGGGAATAACGCGGGCCAGGGCGAACTGGCCGCCCAAATGGCCGGCCGCCTCGAACAGGGTGACGGTGTGACCGCGCCGTGCCGCCTCGATGGCGCAGGCCATGCCGGCCGGCCCGCCGCCGACGACGGCGACGGCCTGCGGAAGGGCAGCCGGGCGGGCGACGAACTCGGCCTCGCGACCGGCGCGGGGATTGACCAGACAGGTGGCGGCACGGCCGTCGAACATGTTGTCCAGGCAGCCCTGGTTACAGGCGATGCAGACATTGATGCGTGACGCCTGCCCGCTGACCGCCTTGGCGGCAAAAGCCGGGTCGGCCAGCAGCGGCCGGGCCATCGACACCAGATCGGCGTCACCGCGGGCCAGGATGGCTTCGGCCACGTCCGGGCTGTCGATGCGGTTGCTGGCCGACACCGGAATGGATACCGCCGCCCTGACCCGCGCCGTCGCCCAGCTCCAGCCGCCGGCCGGAACCTGATGGGCGATGGTCGGCACCCGCGATTCATGCCAGCCGATGCCGCTGTTCAGCAGATCGGCGCCGGCCGCCTCGGCCGCCCGGGCGGCGGCAACCACCTCGTCGCCGTCCAGGCCGCCATCCACCAGATCGACCATGCCCAGGCGGACCGACAGCACACCGTCGGCAATCGCCCGACGCACCGCCGCCACCGCCTCGGCCAGAAAGCGCAGGCGGTTTTCCAGGGAACCACCCCAGCGATCATCGCGCCGGTTGGTGCTGGCCGACAGGAACTCGCTGATCAGATAGCCTTCCGAGGCCATCACCTCGACCCCGTCATAGCCCGCCCGCATGGCCAGGGCGGCCGTGTTGGCATAGTCGGCGATGGTGGCCAGGATCGCGGCCTCGTCCATCTCGCGCGGGGCGAAGACGTTGATCGGCGCCTTCAGCGGCGACGGGGCGACGATGCCGTCATGGCGGCCATAGCGCCCGCAATGCAGAACCTGCAGCAGGATACGCCCGCCGGCCTCATGCACCGCCCGGGTGACGAGACGGTGCTCCTCCAGTTGTTCCTCGCGGTCCAGGACGGTGCCGTCCGGGCCGAAGCGTCCCGCCGGATTGGGAGCCACGCCGCCGGTGACGATCAGGCCGATGCCGCCCCTGGCCCGTTCGGCATAAAAATCGGCCAGCCGCTGCGCCGCTCCCGGCTCCGTCTCGCAGCCCAGATGCATCGACCCCATGATCATGCGATTGGGCAAAGTCAGGTGGCCGACACGGATGGGAGAGGACAGAAGTGCGGTCATATGCGGCCTCCGAATTAAGTAATCCGGTACCTTAATACGCCTGAAGGGACTTGGGAATGCCGTCAGTGACGTTCGAAGACAACCAGCTCGTCCTCGCGCCCCATGTTCAACATGGCGCGCGCCCGCTCTTCCAGCATGTCGGGATCCAGATGGTCGGGCCGCAGCAGCAGGACCCGATGTTCCAGCGCCTGCCGTTCGGTGCTGACCTTGGCCAACTGCATTTCCGCTTCCAGGATCTCGTTCTTCATCCGGATCCAGGCCAGCACGCCGCGATCGCCTTCCACCGTGTGGTAGGCGAAATACGCCACCGCGGCCGCCCCGATCAGGGGGCCGACAACCGGGCGCAGTCGACGGAGCAGTTCGTTAAACATGAGGGGATGGGATCATGCCGGATTCATGACGTCAACAAGCCATGAACGAGTTGTTTCATTTTCATATCGGAAATCGGCGAGCTGTTGCATGAAAGACTCAGGTTAATTCATTCCATGTGCATAATTCGCCGTGATCAATGACAGAATAAAAAGCAGCCGGAGAGTAACCTCTCCGGCTGCTGAAAGCAAAAACTCTGTAAATGATCAACGCTTCATGATCGCCTTACCGGCATAGCGGGCGGCGGCGCCCAGCTCTTCCTCGATCCGGATCAGCTGATTGTACTTGGCCAGACGATCCGAGCGCGACAGCGAACCCGTCTTGATCTGGCCGCAATTGGTGGCGACGGCCAGATCGGCAATGATCGAATCCTCGGTTTCGCCCGAGCGATGGCTCATCACCGCGGTATAGCCGGCCTTGTGGGCCATGTCGACGGCCTCCAGGGTTTCCGACAGGGACCCGATCTGGTTGACCTTGACCAGGATCGAATTGGCCAGCCCCTTGTCGATTCCCATCGACAGGCGGGCCGGGTTGGTGACGAACAGGTCGTCGCCGACCAACTGGACCTTGCCGCCCAGTTCCTCGGTCAGCATTTCCCAGCCGTCGAAATCGTCTTCGGCACAGCCGTCCTCGATCGAGATGATCGGATAGGACTTCACCAGCTTCGAGTAGAACTTGACGATGCCCTTCTGGTCGAACGACTTGCGGGCGCCTTCCATTTCATACTTGCCGTTCTTGAAGAACTCGGTCGAGGCGCAGTCGAGCGCCAGCATGACGTCCTCGCCGGGCTTGTAGCCGGCCTTCTCGATCGACTGCATGATGAAGTCCAGCGCCTGTTCGGCCGACTTCAGGTTGGGGGCGAAGCCGCCTTCGTCGCCGACATTGGTGTTGTGGCCGGCGTCCTTCAGCTGCTTCTTCAGCGCCTGGAACACTTCCGAGCCCATGCGGATGGCGTCGGCGCAGGTCGGCGCCCCCACCGGCATGATCATGAATTCCTGAATGTCGATGGGATTGTCGGCATGGGCGCCGCCATTGATGATGTTCATCATCGGCACCGGCAGGATGCTGGCGAAGGCGCCGCCGACATAGCGGTACAGCGGCAGGCCGGCTTCCTCGGCGGCGGCCTTGGCGCAGGCCAGCGACACGCCCAGGATGGCGTTGGCGCCCAGGCGGGCCTTGTTGGGGGTGCCGTCCAGTTGGATCATGGTCTGGTCCAGCAGAACCTGATCTTCCACGTCCATGCCCGACAGGGCGTCGTAGATCTCGCCGTTGACGCTTTCCAGGGCCTTCAGAACGCCCTTGCCGCCAAAGCGGGACTTGTCGCCGTCGCGCAGCTCCACCGCCTCGTGGGCGCCGGTCGAGGCCCCCGACGGCACCGCGGCGCGGCCGAACACGCCGCTTTCCAGAACCACGTCGACTTCGACGGTGGGATTGCCGCGCGAATCCAGGATTTCACGGGCGTGAATGTCGATAATGGCGGTCATCGATGTCTCCAGGGGTCTTGTGGTTTCAATCGATCACGACGGGATAGCACTTCGCCACCGCGTCGAACTTCATCAGCATTTCGATCAGGGCCGGCATATCGGCCAGGGCGATCATGTTGGGGCCGTCCGACGGAGCGCGGTCGGGATCGGGGTGGGTTTCGATGAACAGTCCGGCGATGCCCAGCGACACCGCGGCCCGGGCCAGGACCGGCGCCATGCGGCGGTCGCCGCCCGACGACGCGCCCTGGCCGCCCGGCGACTGCACCGCATGGGTGGCGTCCATGATCACCGGAAATCCGGTCCGGGCCATGATCGGCAGGGCCCGCATGTCGGCCACCAGATCGCCATAGCCGAACGAAGCGCCACGCTCGGTCAGCAGGATGCGGGAATTGCCGGTGCTTTCCACCTTGGCCGCCACGTTGGCCATCTGGGACGGCGCCAGGAACTGCCCCTTCTTGACGTTGACCACCGCCCCGGACCGGCCGGCGGCCAGCAGCAGGTCGGTCTGGCGGCACAGGAAGGCCGGCACCTGCAGCACGTCGACCACCCGGGCGACGGCGGCGCACTGTTCCTCGGTATGGACGTCGGTCAGGACCGGCAGACCCAGGCGGGCCTTGATCTCGGCGAAGATCGGCAGCGCCGCCTCCAGGCCGACGCCGCGCCGGCCCGACAGCGACGTGCGGTTGGCCTTGTCGAACGACGACTTGTAGATCAGCTTGATGCCGGCCTCGACGGCCATCCGCTTCAGGGCCTCGGCACATTCCAGCGCGTGCTCGCGGCTTTCCATCTGGCACGGCCCGGCGATCAGCACCAGCGGCAGGTCGTTGCCCAGAATGACGTCGTTCGAAACGGCAACGTGATGGATCATGGCTACACCAGTCGCGACTGCCGCACCGCCGCGGCGATGAAGCTGGTGAACAGCGGATGCGGATCGAAGGGCTTGGACTTCAGTTCGGGATGGAACTGCACGCCGACGAACCACGGATGATCGGGAATCTCGACGATTTCCGGCAGGATGCCATCGGGAGACAGGCCCGAGAACGACAGCCCGGCCTGCTCCAGCTGCGGCCGGTAATCCATGTTCACCTCGTAGCGATGGCGATGGCGCTCGGAGATGAGATCGGCGCCGTAGATGGCGGCGACCCGGCTGCCGGCCTTCAACTGGCAATCATAGGCCCCCAGGCGCAAAGTCCCCCCCATGTCGCCGTCGGCCTGGCGTTTTTCCAGGGCATTGCCCTTCAGCCACTCGGTCATCAGGCCGACCACCGGGTGCTCGCAAGGACCGAACTCGGTCGAGTTGGCGCCCTTCAGGCCGACCAGATTGCGGGCGGTCTCGATCACCGCCATCTGCATGCCGAAACAGATGCCGAAATACGGCACCTGACGTTCGCGGGCGAACTTCACCGCCTCGATCTTGCCGGAGGCGCCGCGCTCGCCGAAGCCGCCCGGCACCAGGATGCCGTGGCAGGGCTCCAGATGCAGGACGGCGTCCTCGCGCTCGAAAATCTGGCTGTCGATCCAGTTCAGCCGGACCCGGACATTGTTGGCGATGCCGCCATGCGTCAGCGCCTCGGCCAGCGACTTATAGGAATCCAGCAGGCTGATATACTTGCCGACCACGGCGATGGTGACCTCGCCCTCGGGCTGACGGACGCGGTCGACGATGCTGGTCCAGCGCGCCAGGTCGGGCTGCTTCGATTCGATATGGAAATGGCGGCAGACCTGCTCGTCCAGCCCCTGCTCGTGATAGCTGACCGGCACCTGATAGATGGTGTCGACGTCCAAAGCGGGGATCACCGCCTGATAGCCGACATTGCAGAACAGGGCGATCTTCTTGCGCTCGCCTTCCGGGATGTCGCGGTCCGAGCGGCACATCAGCAGGTCGGGCTGGATGCCGACGCTCAGGAGTTCCTTGACCGAGTGCTGGGTCGGCTTGGTCTTCAACTCGCCGGCCGAAGGGATGTAGGGCAGCAGGGTCAGATGCACGAACATGGTGCGCTCGCGCCCCAGTTCGTTGGCCAGCTGGCGGATCGCCTCCAGGAACGGCAGCGATTCGATGTCGCCCACCGTGCCGCCGATCTCGCACAGGCAGAAATCCTCGTCGGTCAGATCCGACTTGACGAATTCCTTGATGGCGTTGGTGACGTGCGGAATGACCTGCACCGTCGCGCCCAGGTAATCGCCGCGGCGTTCGCGGGCAATGACGTCGGAATAGATGCGGCCGGTGGTGATGTTGTCGCTCTTGCGCGACGCCACGCCGGTGAAACGCTCGTAATGGCCCAGATCCAGGTCGGTCTCGGCACCGTCGTCGGTGACATAGACCTCGCCGTGCTGATAGGGGCTCATGGTGCCCGGATCGACGTTGAGATAAGGGTCCAGCTTGCGCAGCCGGACCTTGAATCCGCGCGCCTGCAGGCACGCCCCCAGAGCCGCCGAGGCCAGTCCCTTGCCCAGGGACGACACCACGCCGCCGGTAATGAAGATGAAACGCGTCATAGGCCCCTTGCTCTCAAGCGTCTGGCTTGACCACGCGGGCAGCCGCCGGCCGGCCGCCGCCCCCCGGATAACGAACCCTACTTCGTCAGCGGCGCCGCCGGCTCGGCCGGAGCGGCCGGCTGGGCCGGCTGGGCCGCCGGAGCGGCAGCGGGCACCTTGTCGAACGGCGAACCGCCGCCGGTGCGGTTGTTGGCGATGATGGCCAGCGCCAGACTGGTCAGGAAGAAGGCACCGGCCAGGATCCCGGTGGTGCGGGTCAGCAGGTTGCCGGCGGCACGGCCGGTCATCAGCCCGCCGCCGCCGCCGCCCATGCCCAGCGCGCCGCCTTCGGAACGCTGCAGCAGCACCACGCCCACCAGGGCGACGGCGAGAAGCAGATGGACGACGAGAATGATCGGAAAGAAATCCATGAGGGCACACCGCAAATAGACCCGCCCGCGGGCCATCCCGGTTAAGGGACGGCCCGCGAACCGGGGGAATGGTTCGACGGGTTATTTAGCCCCCTCGGACGAGGATAGCTAGTGCAAAAAACAGGACCGGGGTCAGGCGCAGTTGCGGGCGATGGCCCAGAAGTCCTCGACCTTCAGCGACGCGCCGCCGATCAGGCCGCCGTCCACATCGGGCAGGGCGATCAGCTGGGCGGCGTTTTCCGGCTTCATCGATCCGCCATAAAGGATGCGCATCTTGCCGGCTTCGGTCTCGCCGACCAGCTTGACCAGCTCGGCACGGATGGCGGCATGGACTTCCTGAGCCTGTTCGGGGGTGGCGACCCGGCCGGTGCCGATGGCCCACACCGGCTCGTAGGCGACGACGGTGTTGTCGGCATTGGCCCCGGCCGGCAGCGACCCCTTCAACTGGCTGCGGTTGACCGCCAGGGTCTCGCCGGCATCGCGCTGGGCCAGGGTCTCGCCGACGCAGACGATGGCGATCAGGCCGGCGGCATGGGCGGCGGCGGCCTTGGCCTTGACCTCGGCGTCGGTTTCGTCGTGGTCGGTGCGGCGTTCCGAATGGCCCAGGATGACGAACGAACAGCCCAGGTCCTTCAGCATGGCCGGCGAGATGTCGCCGGTGTGGGCGCCGGAGGTCTTGGCATGGCAGTCCTGGCCGCCGACCGCCAGGCCCGATCCTTCCGCGGCCCGCGCCACATCGGCGATCAGGGTGAAGGGCGGGCAGACCAGCACGTCGCAGGCCAGGGCCGGCTCGGCCTTGCGCTTGGCGGCGACGCCCCGGGCCAGGGCGACGCCATCGGCCCCGAGACCGTTCATCTTCCAATTGCCGGCAATCAGCGGACGTCTGCTCATGGATACCTCCCTCGTATTGACGCTGCCTGTCCTATACCATTGCCGGACCGCCGGTGTCGCCACCCGAACGAAGCGCTCCCGGGGTGGGTTATTCCCTGTTGCGGCCCCTGTGTGCCCCTCTTATTATGCCGGCACTTTTGCCGGCCCCCCTTGGGTCCGGCCCCTCGAACACGCCGGGTGCCATGCTCGATTCCTTCCGCCAAGCCTCGAAAACCTGGGTCGTCAAACTGCTGTTCGCCCTGCTGGCCCTGAGCTTCGTGGCCTGGGGCGTCGGCGACGTCGTGCGCGGCGGCCTGTTCGGGCGCGGCCCGGCCATCGAAGTCGGTTCGGTCCAGGTCACCGCCGCCGAGGTCAATGCCGAGTTCAAGCGCGAGGTCGGGCGGCTGCAGCCGCTGTTCGGCGGCAAGCTGACGTCGGAAGAGGCCCGCAGGATGGGGCTGCTGGACCGTACCGTCCAGACCATCGTCACCCGCACCCTGATCGACGAGGCGGCACGCCGCCTGGGGCTGTCGGGATCGGCCGACGCGGTGGTGGCGCAGGTGGCGGCCGACCCCAACTTCCACAACGAGAAGGGCGAGTTCGACCGCGAGCTGCTGCGCCGGGCACTGATGCGCGCCGGCCTGTCCGAAAGCGACTACATGCGGATGGAAACCAGCAACATGGTCCGCGCCCAGATGGCCGAAGCCCTGTCGGGCGGGCTGGTCGCCCCCGCCGTGCTGACCGAGCCGCTGGTGCGCTGGCGCGAGGAACGCCGCATCGCCGAGCTGACCCAGGTCAAGGACGAGGCCGTGGCCCTGCCCCCGGCTCCGGACAGCGCCACGATGGAAGCCTACTACCGCGACAACGGCGCCCGCTTCATGGCCCCGGAATTCCGTACCCTGACCGTCCTGCTGCTGCGGCCCGCCGATGTCGCCGCCCAGGTGCAGATCACCGCCGAAAAGATCGCCGAGGCCTATCAGATCCGCCAGGATGAATTCGTCACCCCCGAGCGCCGGCAGGTCTCGCAGGTGGTGCTGGCCGACGACGTCAGCGCCGCCCGCGCCAGCGACATGGTCAAGGCCGGCAAGGACCTGGCCGCCATCGCCAAGGAATTCGGCGTCTCGGTGGTCGACCTGGGCATGGTCGAAAAGGCCGAACTGCCCGACGAACTGGCCGAGGCGCTGTTCGCCCAGCGCGCCGGCTCGCTCAGCCCGCCGGTCCACACCGCCCTGGGCTGGCACATCGCCCGCATCGGCCAGGTCTCTCCCGGCCAGACCCGTTCCCTGGCCGATGTCCGCGGTCTGATCGAACAGGACCTGCGCAAGGAGCATGCCCGCGACCAGCTGTCGCAGCTGGCCAATCAGGTGGAAGACAGCCTGGGCGCCGGCGGCACCCTGGAGGAGGCCGCCGGCCGCTTCCAGCTGAAGGTGGTCCGCCTTCCGGCCATCGACGCCCAGGGACGCGCGCCCAACGGCAAGCCGGCAGCCGACGCCCCCAAGGCGGATTCCTTCCTGGACGTCGCCTTCCACACCGAGCAGGGAGCCGAAAGCCAGCTGACCGATCTGGATGGCGACGGCATGTTCCTGCTGCGCGTCGACCAGATCACCCCGCCGCAGCCCCGTGCCCTGGCCGACGTCCGCGCCGAGGTGATCGCCGGCTGGCAGGCCGAACGCCGTCACGAAAAGGCCGGCGAACTGGCCCGCTCCATCGCCGCCCGGCTGGGTGCCGGCGAGCCTTTTGCCAGGATCGCCCAGGCCCATGACCTGAAGGTGCAGACCTCGCCCGCCTTCACCCGCGAAGGGGCGGAAAGCGCCAGGATGGCCCCGGCCGTCGTCTCGGAACTGTTCCAGGGCAAGCTTGGCGCCGTCGCCGTCACCGACACCAAGACCGCCTGGACCGTGGCCCGCCTGGCCCAGGTGGTTCCCTTCGACCCCGCCCGCGACGCCAAGGCGACCGAATCGGCCCGCCGCAAGGTGTCGGCCACCGTCGCCGCCGATCTGGTCGACCAGTACATTGCCGCTCTCAACGCCGAATTGGGCGTCCGCGTCGACCGCAGCCAGCTTGCCCGCGAAGAATAGTCATGACCGTCCATCCCGACTTCGCCACCTTCTGCGCCACCTATGATTCCGGTCGGCCGCAGCTGGTGTGGCGTACCCTGGTGGCCGACCTGGAAACCCCGGTTTCCGCCTTCCTGAAGCTGGCCAGCAACCAGAAATACGCCTTCCTGCTGGAATCGGTAGAAGGCGGCGCGGTCCGCGGCCGCTATTCGGTGCTGGGCATGAAGCCCGACCTGATCTGGAAGTGCGAGGGCGACCGGGCCTGGATCAATCGCGACGCCCGCACCCAGCCCGATGCGTTCCAGCCCTGCCCGGTCGCCGGGAAGGACGGCGCCCTGGCGTCGCTGCGCGCCCTGTCGGCGGAAAGCCGGGTCGACATTCCCCCGACCCTGCCACCGATGGCCGCCGGCCTGATCGGCTACCTGACCTACGACACCGTGCGGCTGGTCGAGCGTCTGCCCGACGCCAACCCCGACGTCATCGGCGTGCCCGACGGCATCTTCATCCGCCCCACGGTGATGGCGGTATTCGACAACGTCAACGGCACCCTGACCGCCGTGGTACCGGTATGGCCGCGGGCCGGGGTGGATGCCCGCGCCGCCTTCGACCTGGCCCACGAGCGGCTGGATCATGTGATCCAGGCCCTGGACCGTCCGCTGCCGCACATCGATGTCGGCAACGAGCGTCACACCCACAGCCCGACGCCCATCGCCTCGATGACCCCCGAGGAATATTGCGCCAAGGTGCTGAAGGCCAAGGAATACATCGCCGCCGGCGACATCTTCCAGGTTGTTCTGTCGCAGCGCCTGAAGGTGCCGTTCCGCCTGCCGCCCTTCTCGCTGTACCGGGCGCTGCGCCGGATGAATCCCAGTCCGTTCCTGTTCTTCCTGAATTTCGGCGACTTCCAGCTGGTCGGCTCCAGCCCGGAAATCCTGGTTCGCCTGCGCGACGGCGAGGTGACCATCCGCCCCATCGCCGGCACGCGCCGCCGCGGCGCCACCCCGGCCGAGGACGAGGAACTGGCCGCCGACCTGCTGGCCGACCCCAAGGAACTGGCGGAACACCTGATGCTGCTGGATCTGGGGCGCAACGATGTCGGCCGCGTGGCCGAGATCGGGTCGGTCAAGGTGACCAAGAAGATGTTCGTCGAGTACTACTCGCACGTCATGCACATCGTCTCGAACGTCGAGGGCCGCCTGCGCGACGGCTGCGACGCGATGGACGCCCTGATGGCCGGCTTTCCGGCCGGCACCACATCGGGGGCTCCGAAGATCCGGGCGATGGAGATCATCGACGAACTGGAGACCGAGCGGCGCAGCTTCTATGCCGGCTGCATCGGCTACATCTCGGGCAACGGCAACATGGACACCTGCATCGCGCTGCGCACGTCGCTGGTCAAGGACGGCTTCATGTACGCCCAGGCCGGCGCGGGCATCGTCGCCGACTCGGTTCCCGAGAAGGAACACGAGGAATGCATGAACAAGGCCCGCGCCCTGGTCCGCGCCGCCGAAGAGGCGCTGGAATACACCCTGACCAAGCAGTGAGGCGGCTGTCTCAGGCGACGCCCAGGAAGGTGAACCCGGCCTCGTCGACGGCCTTCTTCACCTGGGACTCGCTGGCCCCGTCCACCGTCACCGAGGCGCTGCCCAGATCGACGCTGACCTTGGCGCCGGGGGCTTCCGCCTTGATGGCCGATTCCACCGAGCGGGCGCAGCCGCCGCAGGTCATGCCGGTAACGTGGTAGGTGGTGGACATGGGATATTCTCCGGTACCGATGAACGTGGAAGCAATGTGAACCTTCCCGCGGGGGAAAGGTCAAGGGCCGGCTTGCGCCCGCACGATGGCCGTGACCGGCACCAGCAGGAAGCCGCGCGCCTCCAGGCTGGGCAGCCAGGCGGACAGCGCCTCGATGGTGGCGTCGTGCGGATGGCCGATGGCGATGGCGCTGCCGGATTTGCGGGCATGGGCCTCGACCTTGGCCAGTTGCGCCCGGATCGCCGCCACCGACTGGTCATTGTCGAGAAAGACGTTGCGGGCCGAAAACGGCACACCGTAGCGGCGCGCCATCTCGGCGCCGACGCTTTTCTCGGTGGTGACGGAATCCAGGAACAGCAGACCGCGCCGCTTGACCTCTTCCATCACCACCCGCATGCCGGTGCGGTCGGCGGTATAGCGCGACCCCATGTGGTTGTTGATGCCGACGAATCCCTCGAACCGATCCAGCCCCCAGGCCAGACGGCGGCGGTTCTCCTCGGGATGGATGTTGACCTCCAGCACGTCGGGGCCGGGATCGTAGGATTCCCCCTGCGGCTGCATCGGCACATGCACCATCAGCTCGTGCCCGCGCCGCCGCGCCGCCTGGGTGATCTGCGGCAAATTATCGGCATAGGTCATCCAGGCCAGGGTCAGCGGCGCCCGCAGCTCGACCACGCGCTCGCTGCGCTTGCGGTCGACGCCCAGGTCGTCGATGACCACGGCGATCATCGGCTGGCCGCTGGCCTTGGGGGCCGGCACGGCATAGCGCACCCAGGCCGGCGCCCCGGTCTCGGTCGGCCGGACCGGCGGCTGCGGCAGGATCAGGGGAACCGCCGCCATTTGCGGCGCCGCCTCGGCCTCGGCCTGGACGGCGGCGTCGAACCCGTCGTCGGCGGGGCCGCCGGGGCGGGCCGGCGGCACCGGCACCAGGGGCACCACCGGCGGCGGCACCGGCTCGGCCGGCTCCAGCAGAGATTCCCGCCGAACCGGGCGATCCACCTGCATCTCGGCCTCTTCCCAGGCGCTCCGTCCTTCGGGCTGTGAGCGGTTGGACAGGACGCCAAGCCCGACTCCGGCGCCGATGGCGATTCCGGCCAGCAGCACGGCCAGCATCAGCGCCGGCACCACCCACGGCCGCGACCGGGGCTTGCGCTTGGGTTCCATCAACATGCGCCGGATGTCGCGCCGTGCCACGTCGCCGCCTTTCGCTCGCCGATCCGTCGGCGGTTATAGCCGTGCCGGCAGCCCCGGCAAAGCCCTCAGTGACAGCAGCTGTCGGACAGCCCGTCCAGGATCGGGCAATCCGGCCGGTCGTCGCCGTGGCAGCGATCGATCAGCGCCACCAGGGTCCGGCGCATACCTTCCAGTTCGGCGATTTTCTGCTCGACGGCCAGGACATGGTCCCGGGCGATGCGGCGCACGTCGGCGCTGGCACGGCTGCGGTCGCGCCACAGGGCCAGCAGGCCGCCGACATCCTTGACCGAGAACCCCAGCGAACGGGCACGCTGGATGAATCTCAGGGTCTCGATCTCGGCCTCGCCGTAATCGCGATACCCGGCCCCGGTCCGGACCGCCGCCGGGATCAGGCCGATTTCCTCGTAATAGCGGATGGTCTTGGCGGAGACGCCCGACCGTCTGGCCGCCTGGCCGATATTCATCTCATCCTCCATCGGCGCAGCAGCAGGGAATTGCTCACCACCGACACGCTGGAAAAGGCCATTGCCGCCCCGGCGATGGCCGGCGTCAACAGTCCCAGGGCAGCCGCCGGCAGCGCCAGAAGATTATAGACGAAAGCCCAGAACAGATTCTGACGGATCTTGCCATAGGTCGCCCGCGACAGGGCCAGGGCCACCGGCACCAGGGCCGGATCGCCCTTGACCAGGGTGATGCCGGCCGCCTGCATGGCGACGTCGGTGCCGGTTCCCATCGCCACGCCGATATCGGCGGCGGCCAGGGCGGGGGCGTCGTTGATGCCGTCGCCGACCATCGCCACCACCCGGCCGTCCTGCTTCAGCCGGCGGATCTCGGCTTCCTTGTCCTCGGGCAGGACTTCGGCCAGGACCCGCCCGATCCCCAGCGCGGCGGCGACGGCGGCGGCGGCACGGCGGTTGTCGCCGGTCAGCAGCACCGAGTCCACCCCCAGCCGCTTCAGGCCGGCCACCGCCGCCGCCGCGCCGGGCTTGACGGGATCGGCCACCGCCAGCAGCCCCAGCGGACGCAGATCGCCGACAACCAGCATGACGTTCCGGCCCAGTTCCTCCTGCGCGTCGACCTCGGCCGACTGGTCGCCCAGGTCGTCGCCGCGTTCGGCCATCAGGCGCGGCGAGCCGATCAGCAGCCGGCGTCCTTCGACCACGGCTTCAACCCCGCGTCCCGGCAGCGAGCGGAACTCGCCGACCGGGGCCAGATCCAGGCCGGCCGCCGCCTCCCGCACCGCCCGGGCCAAAGGATGCTCGCTGCCGGCCTGGGCCGAGGCGGCAAGGCGCAGCAATCCGCTCGCCCTCTCCACCACCGCCACCACCTGCGGCCGCCCTTCGGTCAGGGTGCCGGTCTTGTCGAACACCACCACCCGGGTGTGATGCGCCCGCTCCAGCGCCTCGGCATCCTTGATCAGAATACCGTGACGCGCCGCCAGCCCGGTTCCCACCATGATGCCGGTGGGGGTCGCCAGCCCCAGGGCGCAGGGACAGGCCACCACCAGCACCGACACCGCCGCCAGGAAGGCGCGGTCGGCATCGTGCCCCCCCAGCCACCATCCCAGAAAGGCCAGGACGGCCAGGGCCACCACCACCGGCACGAACACCGCCGACACCTTGTCGACCAGCTTCTGCACCGGAGCCTTCGAGGCCTGCGCCCCCTGCACCATGCGGATGATGCGGGCGATGGTGCTGTCGCCGCCCACCCGCATCGCCTCGACCCGCAGCAACCCCTCGCCGTTGATCGACCCGGCCACCACCTCGTCGCCGCGCCCCTTGGCGACCGGCAGGCTTTCGCCGGTGATCAGCGATTCGTCGGCCTGGCTTTCGCCGTCGACGACCCGTCCGTCCACCGCCACGCTTTCTCCCGGCCGCACCAGCACCACGTCGCCGACCACCAGCGCCGACGCGGGAATTTCCACCACCCGCCCGTCACGCTCGACCCGGGCGGTATCGGGACGCAACCGCATCAGGGCGTGGATGGCCCCGGCGGCGGATCGCCTGGCCCGGGTTTCCAGGATCTTGCCCAGCACCACCAGAGTGATGACCGCCGCCGCCCCTTCGAAATACAGATTGCCGTGATGGCCGCCGCTGGCCGTCACCCAGGCCGACAGGCCATAGGCCGCCGAGCTGCCCAGGGCCACCAGCACGTCCATGTTGCCGGCGCCGCCGCGCAGCGACGCCCAGGCCCCGCGGTAGAACCGCCAGCCGGCCCCGAACTGCACCGGGGTCGCCAGCAGCCACTGCCACCCCGGCGGCAGCGCGGCATCCACGCCGAACGGAGCGGCAACCATCGGCAGCACCAGCGGCAGGGTCAGGGCGAACGCCCCCCAGAACCACAGCCATTGCCGCCGCAGGGCGGCCGCGTGCCCGGCCTCCTCCGCCGCGGCCAGGTCGTCCCCCTCGACCAGCAGACGGGCGCTGAAGCCTGCCTTTTCAACCGCCACCGCCAATTCGGCGGCGCCGGCCAGCCCGGTCACCACCGCCCGCTCGCCGGCCAGGTTGACCGTCGCGCCATCGACGCCGGGAACCCGCCCCAGCACTTTTTCCAGCCGGGTCGAACAGGCCGCGCAGGTCATCCCGCCGATGGCGAACTCCAGTGTCTGCGGCGAAACCTGGGGGTGATCCGGCATCATCGGCAATCCTTCTTCGGGCACATATCCAGCAGCCCGAGTATGAAGCTTCCGGTCGCTGGAAGGTCAAGCGCCATTGTACTGTGGAATTTCTGTTGATTCGTTCCGTTTCCCCTTCCATTGTCAGATGACGTTGGCATAATAACGCCAATCGACGAGACCCGGATGGTCGGGAAAACCGGGCATTTCCACCACGCCAGGGGAGGTCTCCATGCTCGACGGCGCAACGCCGCGGACAGCTTGCGATGAGACGGCGTTCGCCGCCGCCGTCGTCGATCGTCTACAGAAATTCCGCACCGAAATTTCCGAGATCGCCGGCAATGTCGACGATGTCAGCGCCTTTTTGGCCGACCAGATGAACCGCTTCCAGCAATTGAGCGACGTCGCCAACCAGATGGCCGCCGCCATCGCCGCCATCGACGCGGCCAGCCGCGAGACCGACGACGTGTCGCGCACCGCCAGCGACCAGTCCGGCCGCTCGCTGGCCACCGTCGAAAACGCCATCGGCAGCATCCGCGGACTGGCCGATTCCGTCCGCGCCATCCAAAGCAGCCTGGGCGAACTGGACACCCATCTGGCCAGCGTCGGATCGTCCACCCGCGACATCCAGACCATCGCCCGGCAGACCAACCTGCTGGCCCTGAACGCCACCATCGAGTCCGAACGGGCCGGGGCGGCCGGCAAAGGCTTCGCCGTGGTCGCCAACGAAGTCAAGTCCCTGGCCCGCAAGGCCGGCGAAGTCACCCACGGCATCGAGGGATCGGTGGAATCGCTGACCGGCAGCATCGCCGACCTGATCGCCACCACCGGCGAAACCGTCGCCACCGCAGGACATGTCAGCGACGGGGTCGGCGTCATCTCGGAGACCATCCAGGGGTTCGGCGCCGCCCTCGACCAGATCCACGCCAAGGTCGGAGAGATCAGCGAGGCCGCCACCGAAGGCAAGAGCCAGTGCGAGGACGTCATCGACTATATCGACACGTTCATGATCAGCCTGTCCACCACCGGGGAAACCCTGGACGAGGCCCGGGGCAGCATCCGCGGTCTGGTCGAGCGCGCCGGAGACGCGGTGCAGTTCGCCGCAGCCCGCGCCAAGCCCTGAGAGACTTGACCGGGCGGCACCGCGCCTGCATTCTTCGCCCCGAATCCAATGACCCGGGCCGAGGCCGAGATGTTTCTGCTGATCGACAATTACGACAGCTTCACCTACAACCTGTGGCATTACCTGGGTGAGCTGGGGGCCGATGTCGAGGTTCGCCGGAACGATTCCCTCACGGTCGAGCAGGCGCTGGCGATGGCCCCCGAAGGTATCGTCATCTCTCCCGGACCATGCGATCCCGACCGCGCCGGCATCTGCCTCGACCTGATCCGGGCCGCTGCCGGCCGGGTGCCGATGTTCGGGGTCTGCCTGGGCGAGCAATCGATGGGACAGGCTTTCGGCGGCAAGGTGGTCCGGGCACCGCAGCCCATGCACGGCAAGGTCGACCTGATCCACCACGACGGCACCGGCATCTTCGCCGGACTGCCGTCGCCCTTCCGCGCCACCCGCTACCATTCCCTGGTGGTCGAACGGACATCGCTGCCGGACTGCCTGCACGTTTCCGCCTGGACCGGGGACGGGCTGATCATGGGGCTGAGCCACAGGGACGCCGCCGCCTGGGGGGTGCAGTTCCACCCCGAAAGCATCGAGACCGAACACGGCCACGCCATGCTGGGCAACTTCATCGCGCTTTGCCGCAAGACCAAAGGGAACGCCGCCTGATGTCCAATCCCGCCGCCCAGGTCCCCACGACCCTGGCCCTGATGAAAGAGGTGCTGGGACGCCTTGCCGTCGGCCACACCATGTCCGAGGCCCAGTCCGAAGAAGTCTTCGAGGTCATCATGTCGGGCAACGCCACTCCGGCCCAGATCGGCGGCCTGCTGATGGCGCTGCGGGTCCGCGGCGAGACCGTCGAGGAAATCACCGGCGCCGCCCGCATCATGCGCGCCAAGGCACTGGGCATGGCGGCCCCGCCCGGTGCCGTCGACACCTGCGGCACCGGCGGCGACGGCTCGGGCACCTTCAACATCTCCACCGCCTCGGCCTTCGTCGTCGCCGGCTGCGGCGTGCCGGTGGCCAAGCACGGCAACCGCGCCCTGTCGTCGAAATCGGGCTCGGCCGACGTCCTGGCGGCCCTGGGCATCAAGGTCGATGCCGACATGGCCCTGGTCAAGGAAAGCCTGTGGGAGAACAATCTGGGCTTCCTGATGGCGCCGCGCCACCACAACGCCATGCGCCACGTCGCCGGTCCCCGCGTCGAACTGGGCACGCGCACCATCTTCAACCTGCTGGGGCCGCTGTCCAACCCGGCCGGCACCAGATTCCAGATCGTCGGCGTCTTCGCCAGCCAGTGGGTCGAGCCGGTGGCCGAGGTGCTGGGCCGCCTGGGACTGGAACGGGCCTGGGTGGTGCATGGCCGCGACGGGCTGGATGAACTGTCCACCACGGCGCCGTCGCTGGTCGCCGAGTGGAAGGACGGCCAGGTCAACAGCTTCGAGATCCGCCCCGAGGATGCCGGCCTTTCCCGCGCCCGGCCCGAGGACCTGAAGGGCGGCGACGCCGCCGTCAACGCCGCCGCGCTGCGGTCCCTGCTGGCCGGGGCCAAGGGGGCCTACCGCGACATCGTCCTGCTGAATGCCGCCGCCACCCTGATCGTCGCCGGCAAGGCCGGCGACCTGAAGGACGGGGTGGCCCTGGCCGCCGATTCCATCGATTCCGGCAAAGCCCGCACCGTGCTGGAACGCATGGTCGCCATCACCAACCGCGAGGTCTGACATGTCCACCATTCTCGACCGCATCTGCATGGAAAAACGCAAGCAGGTCGCCGAACAGAAAGGTCGACGTCCGATCCAGGAACTTTTGAGGCGGGCACAGGATCAGGCCCCGCCGCGCGGCTTCGCCAAGGCCCTGACCGCCAAGATCGAGGCCGGCGGAATCGGTCTGATCGCCGAAATCAAGAAGGCCTCGCCGTCGGCCGGGATCATCCGCCAGGACTTCAAGCCCTCGCAACTGGCGCGGGCCTATCAGCGCGGCGGGGCGAGCTGCCTGTCGGTCCTGACCGACCCCAAGTTCTTCCAGGGCTCGGACGCCGACCTGGGCGAGGCGCGCTCGAATTGCGACCTGCCGGTGATCCGCAAGGACTTCATGGTCGATCCCTATCAGGTGGTCGAAGCCCGGGCGCTGGGGGCCGACTGCATCCTGCTGATCGTCGGGGCGCTTTCCGACGCCGACCTGTCGTCGCTGGAGGACATCGCCCTGGGCTACGGCATGGACGTGCTGGTCGAGGTGCATGACGAGGCCGAACTGGAACGTGCCCTGAAGCTGAAATCCCCGCTGATCGGCATCAACAACCGCGACCTCAAGATCATGAAGACCGATCTCGGCACCACCGAGCGGCTGGCCCCGCTGGTGCCGGCCGACCGCCAGATCGTCTGCGAAAGCGGCATCGATTCGCCGGTCGACATCAAGCGGATGGTCGCCGCCGGCGCCCGCCGCTTCCTGATCGGCGAAGCCCTGATGCGTCGCCCCGACGTGGAGATGGCCACCCGGGTCCTGCTGGCCGGCGCCGGCAAGTGACGTCCGACCTGACCCATTTCGACGCCGCCGGCAACGCGGTGATGGTCGACGTCTCGGACAAGGCCGAGACCGAACGGGTGGCCGTCGCCCGCGGCGAGGTGCTGATGGCGCCGGAAACCGTCGCCCGGATCGCCTCGCACGGCGTCAAGAAGGGCGACGTTCTGGCCGTGGCGCAGCTGGCCGGCATCATGGGGGCCAAACGCACACCCGACCTGATCCCGCTGTGCCACCCTTTGACGCTGACCTCGGTCCATGTCGAACTGGCCCTGGCCCCCGACCGCAACGCCGTCGTCATCGAGGCGCTGTGCAAGCTGAAGGGCCGCACCGGCGTCGAAATGGAAGCCCTGACCGCGGTTTCGGTGGCGGCGCTGACCGTCTACGACATGGTCAAGGCGGTCGACAAATCGATGCGCATCACCGACATCCGCCTGATCCGCAAGTCGGGCGGCCGCTCGGGCACCTGGGAGGCCAAGGAATGATTACCGTCGACATCGCCCTGGAACGCGTGCTGGCCGGCCTTGTCCCCACCGCGCCCGAGACCCTGCCGCTGCCGCAGACCCTGGGCCGGGTCCTGGCCGAAAATGCCACCGCCCGCCTGGCCCATCCGCCGGTGGACGTCTCGGCGATGGACGGCTATGCCGTGCGGGCCGCCGACATCGCCGCCGTGCCCGCCACCCTGGACATCATCGGGGAATCCGGCGCCGGCCACCCGTACGACGGCCGTGTCGGCCCCGGACAGGCGGTCCGCATCTTCACCGGCGCCCCGATGCCGGCCGGAGCCGATTCGGTGGTGATGCAGGAAGACACCTGCCGCGACGGCAACTCGGTCGCCGTCACCGAACCGCAAAGCCCGCACCGCCACGTCCGCAGCAAGGGCGGCGACTTCAGCGTCGGCCAGACCCTGCTGGCCGCCGGCACCGTCATGGGGCCGCGCCAGATCGGGCTGGCGGCGGCGATGAACCTGCCGTGGCTGCCGGTCCGCCGCCGCCCGCGCGTCGCCATCCTGTCCACCGGCGACGAGATCGTCATGCCCGGCGAACCCATCGCCGCCGCCCAGATCGTTTCCTCGAACGGTCCGGCCCTGGCCGCCCTGGTCACCCAGCATGGCGGCGAACCGATCCAGCTGGGCATCGCCCGCGACAGCCGCGATTCGCTGAATGCCATGATCAAGGCGGCGGCCGGCTGCGATCTGCTGGTGACGTCGGGGGGCGCCTCGGTGGGCGATTACGATCTGGTCCAGGACGTGCTGGCCGAAAACGGCCTGGAACTGAACTTCTGGAAGATCGCCATCCGCCCCGGCAAACCGCTGATGTCGGGCATGCTGAACCATGTTCCGGTACTGGGCCTGCCCGGCAACCCGGTATCGGCGATGGTGTGCGCCTATCTTTTCCTGGTGCCGATGCTGCGCAGCCTGCTGGGCCTGCCGGCGGCTCTGCCGCTGCAGGCGGCGGTCCTGGGCTGTGCGGTCAAGGCCAACGACGGCCGCCAGGATTATCAGCGGGCCACCCTGGACCACCGCCCCGACGGGTCCGTGATCGTCACCCCCTTCCAGCGCCAGGATTCGGCGGTGATGTCCGGGCTGGCCTCGGCCGATTGCCTGCTGATCCGCCCGCCGCACGCCCCGGAAGGCCGCCCCGGCGATCCGGCGACGATCATGCCGCTGCCCGCCGGCTTCTGACGCACAATTCTTTTGCTTGACGCCCTATCGGAACAGGCATAGAACAAAGCCTAAGGTTTAGGCTTTGTTCTGGTCCGCTTGTGCCGATCAGGGGAGTGAGCGAACATGCTGACGCGGAAGCAATACGAACTGCTGATGTTCATCGACGAACGTCTGCGGACATCGGGGATCTCGCCCTCGTTCGACGAGATGAAGGAAGCCCTGGACCTGAAGTCCAAATCGGGCATCCACCGGCTGATCACCGGCCTGGAAGAACGCGGCTTCATCCGCCGGCTGGCCCACCGCGCCCGTGCCCTGGAAGTGGTCAAGTTGCCGGAAAACCAGGCCGACCAGCCGCTGCCCGCTCCGTCGGCCCGCTTTTCCCCCACGGTGATCAAGGGCGACTTCAACCAGCAGGTCCTGGCCGGGGCGTCCCTGGTGGCCGCCGCCGCCGACGCCGTCTCGCTGCCGCTGTACGGCAAGATCGCCGCCGGCACCCCCATCGAGGCCCTGCGCGACCACGCCAACACGGTGGAGGTTCCCGCCGCCCTGCTGGGCTCGGGCGAACATTACGCCCTGGCCGTCGAAGGGGATTCGATGATCGACGCCGGCATCCTGGACGGCGACACCGTGCTGATCCGGCGCTGCGACAGCGCCGAAGCCGGAACCATCGTCGTCGCCCTGGTCGACGATCAGGAAGTGACCTTGAAGCGGCTGCGCCGCAAGGGGGCGTCCATCGCCCTGGAACCGGCCAACAAGAAATACGAAACCCGGATCTTTCCGCCCGACCGGGTGCGGGTGCAAGGCCGCCTGATCGGCCTGATGCGATCCTACTGACCCTTGCCCGGGATTGCCGCCATGCCGATGTCCCCTGCCCTGCGCTTCGCCTTCACCGCCGACGGCCGTCTGGTCGCCGATGGACCGGCCGAGATGAAGATCACCTATCTGGGCCGCTTCAACCGCAAATCCGCCGAGGCCGACGCCCGCCGCCGTTTCGAGGAATGGCAAAGCCTGCCCAGCCCGCTGTCGCGGCGCTGGGCCAGCAATCAGGTGGTGGTCAGCTGACCCTTCCCCGCCCGCCGGCCTTCCGGCAGCGAAAATTCCCCGGGCGGCAACGAAAAACCCCGGCCTCTGGCAGAGGCCGGGGTTCTCCTTGATATCCGTCGTCCGGGATCAGCCGTGCAGAGCGGTATACTTGGCCTGCAGCTGGTCGCGGGTCTCCTGGATTCCGACGACGATGCAGTCGGCCGGACAGACCAACTGGCACTGCGGGCTGTCTTCGGCGCCGACGCACTCGGTGCAACGGTCGGCGTCGATGACGTAGATCACGTCACCGGCCGAGATGGCCGTGTTCGGACAGGTCGAGACGCAAGCGTCGCAGCTGGTGCAATCGTCGGTGATCTTGAGCGACATTGATGTTTCCTCTCTTCTTCAAACCCCTTGTCAGGCCGCCATCTGGCCGAGACGCGCCAGCTTCTCATGCCGGAAGGCGCCCCACAAGGCGGCGCCGATAGCCCCAGCGTATATCGAGTCCGGGTGGTTCTTGGCAACCAGATTAACCTTCTCCTGCTCGGCCGCCTCGTTCAGGGCCGCCAGCAGGCCGGCATCCAGGGCCAGGCCGCCGGTCATCAGCACGACGCCGTCATTGGCGCCGATGGATTTCAGCAGCTTGGCCAGACGCACCGCCATCGAGACGTGAATGCCCTTCAGGATGTTCGAGGCGGTGATGCCGCGGCTGACCATGTTGATGACGTCGGTCTCGGCCAGAACGGCACAGATCGACGACACCTTCTCGGGATTGTCGGCCTTGGTGGACAGGGTGCCGATCTCGTCCTGGGCGATGCCCAGGTAGCGGGCGATGTTTTCCAGGAACTGCCCCGAGCCCGAGGCGCACTGGCTGGTCATCTTGTAGGACAGCACCTTGCCGCCCTCGTCGACCTTGATGGCCCGGCCGTTCAGCGCCCCGATATCCAGGACCGAACGGGCGGACGGATCCAGGAAGATGGCGCCGCGGCCGTGGGTGGTCATGGAATAGAAATGCCCGGTCGAGAACTTCAGGTTCTCGGCGTCGCCGGTGGACGCCACATAGGCGACGTCCGAAGCGGCGATGCCGGCTTCCTGCAGCATCTCGTCAAAGCCTTCCTGCGCCAGCTGGAAGGGGTCGCGGTTGCGGATGCGCGAGGTGAATTTGGCCAGCCATTCCTGCTTGTCGCCATCGACGCGGAACAGCACGCCCTTGACGCAGCCCGAACCGATGTCGATGCCGGCGGTGATGATTGCGCTCATTGGTGTTTCCTCCCTTCGGCTCTCAATTGACCACCGCGCGCACCGCGAAGGTGGCGCCGCCCAGGGCTCCGGTATAGATGGAGTCCGGGTTGATGTTGATCTGCACGTCGCCGTAGTTTTCCTTGATCAGCTTCCTGAGCTCGCGCACCGCCGCCTCGTTCTTGGCGACGCCGCCGGTGAAGGTGAACTGGTCCTTGACGCCGCCGGCACGGGACAGGATGGACATGGCGCGCAGGATGATGGCGCGGTGCAGTCCGGCCAGGATGTCCTCGCGCTTTTCGCCCAAAGCCAGACGGTCGCGCAGCTCGGCGCCGGCGAACACCGTGCAGGTCGAGTTGATGCGCACCTGCTTGGTCGAGTTCATGGCCAGCGGCCCCAACTCGTGCAGGCCCATGTTCATCTCGTCGGCGATGTAGCCCAGGTAACGGCCGCAGCCGGCAGCGCAGCGGTCGTTCATCTGGAAATTCTCGACGATGCCGACCGGGTCGACCTGGATGCCCTTGGTGTCCTGGCCGCCGATATCCAGCACCGTGCGGGTTTCGGGATACATCATGTGGGCGCCCAGGCCGTGGCACAGGATTTCCGAACGGATATGCTCTTTCGGGAAGGGCAGACGGACGCGGCCGTAGCCGGTGCCGACCACGTAGGTTTCCTCCAGCGGAATGGCCAGGGCGTCCTGCACCGGCTTGGCGATCAGGTTGGTGGCCATCGAGCCTTTTTCCAGGGCTCTGATGAACTTTCCTTCCATATCGCCCGACGGCGGCCGGTTTTCGACTTCGATGATCGACTTGTCATAGACGTTGAGGATCATGTCGAAGCCGATGCCGGCATCCTTGCACACCGCCTCGCCGACGGTCATGAAGTCGGACCCGGCAAGATCGCGGAAGAAGTCGGACTTGCGCTTGCCGCCGGCGGCGAACAGCTGGTCCGAACCGACGCGCAGGCGCCTGAACACCTCGGCCAGGGTCTCCTGCACGCCCTTTTCCTTGCCGGCGAAGCGCGGCCCCTTGATGTTCCTGACGCAGGTCTCTTCCAGGTCGCCCAGCTGCTCCAGGAACTGGACGTGACGGAAATTGCGTTCCAGGTCGGACAGGATGTCGTCGACCTTGCCGGCCACATCGGGCACGCTGCCCAGGGCGCGGCGGAACAGGGTCAGGCGGGTATCGATCAGCGCCTCCTGCTTCGACACCGCGGCGGCGGTGTCGTAGTTGGACCGCGAATTGGTGATGCCCCGACCCAGAACCTGGGTGTTCTCATCCATCACCACCGCCTTGGTGGTGGTCGATCCCAGGTCGATTCCGATGAAACAACGCATGTGCGTGTCCTCCCTTACGCCGCTTTGCCCGAGCCGCGGCGCTTCTGTTCGATCATCTGGAAATAGCTTTCCAGGCGGTTCTTGACGTTGGCCGCCGAGAAGTAGCGCGGGTCCACCAGATCGGTTTCGATGAAGGCGCCGGGCTTGCCGGTGCGGCGCTCGACTTCCTTCATGATCATCAGCTGGCCGGCCGAGAAGCTGTTGCAGCTCTTGATCGAGTTGATCAGCAGACCATCGGCCTCGTACTCCTCGACATACTTGGCCAGGATGTCGACGCGGGTCGGCAGGTTGCGGTTGGTGTAGCAACCCAGGCAGTAATCGGCCAGGGATTCCAGCGGATTGTCGGGATCGTGGCGGAAGCCCAGGTCGTACATGCCGCCGACCTTGGTGTAGGACGAC
>CAJANN010000317.1 GCA_903941095.1 uncultured Rhodospirillaceae bacterium
GAATTCAACTATCCCATCGCCATCACCGGCAAATGGCGCGGCGACAAGTACAGCTTCATCCAGCGCTACCGTTCGGGCTTTGCCGAGAATGTGGGCGAGGAGTTTGACTCCGCCTTCGCCCGTCTCGACCATGTCAGCGGTGATCGCTTTGACCTGATGTGGCACCGCCATACCGGGCAGTGGTTGTGTTTCCGGGCGGGGGTATCTCTCGCTGACGCCTTACGGCTGATGGAGGTCGAGGGGCTGTTGCAGCCGAATTGACCAGATGGACGCTGCATTGGCTCGATGTTGATGAACTGATTCGTCGAAGTGAAAAGCCACATTTCGGCATTTCACCCATGTATACGTCATTGCACGAACGAGCATTCGATCGCATTCTACACGCTACTGAGAGGCGGTTACTTGTGAGTCGCCTTTCCTGCACCATACCATTTGGGGTACCATGCCTTTTGCCATGTGGGTTGGGGCCTCTGGCGCGCGCTTCGGCTTGGCAGGGTCTCGGCATGGTGTGGGCGTTGACGCTTGATCCGGTTCAATCCGCTCTCTTTGAGGAGAAGGCGGCAGAGATCGATGCTGTCGGCGGCATTTTGTCGTTGATCGACGTCACTCGAACGATCATCGGCTCGCTCCTCAAGCGCAAGGAGGACGAACCGCATCGGGAGAAGACCCAACGGGCGATCCAGAGATACATGCTGGCGACCATGAACGCTCCCGGTACGCCCATGGGGGAGAAGCTGGTCAACCTGAAAGAGTTCGCCAAGCAAACCGTCAAGATTGTCCTGGTTGAACGCCCGCTCATCGCCAAGGCCACCTCCGAGGAGCCCGATCAGGTGCGGCGGCAGGCTGATACCGCTCCCGAGGCATTGGCCGGCCACGAGCCCACCCAGATCATGGCGCTGGAGAGTATGGCGGAGGAGAGTGACGCAGCTCCCGCCGTGGCGAACGGCGGCGGCGATTGCCTTTCCGAAATGGTCAAGCCGACCTCGATCGTGGTGGTCAGTCCGGCGCCGCCGCAGAAGTTCGACAGCTTCAGGATTTTGTTCCCAGCCGCCGTCTGCTATCGGGTCGAGCGGGCCACGTGCTTCTTCCAACGGTACAACTCCGGCATCGATCGCGGGCTTCCCCGGCCGTTCCTGCTGTCGAAGGCTTTCGCCGACCGGCTGTACGGCGTGATCAACCAGATCATCGTGCCCGCCATGGTTTCCGGCAGCCGCAACATCGGCCTGCTGGAGACCAGTCAGCAATGGGCCGGCGTCAACACCGCCGAATTCTGGGACATCATCGACCGCGACGAGCGTGCCAAGACCGGCATTTCCGCCGCCTGGGCCGCCGCCTGGGAGAACTGCCGCCAACGACGCGAAAATCGCATCGCCAAGGACGGCACGAAAACGACAGTGCTGGTGGCGTCCCCGGTCCTGTTGAAAATCCGCGAGATGCTGGCGCCGACCAAGGGCGACTTCACCATTCCGCCAATCCGCAATGACGAGATCACCCTGTTCGCCTCCATGCTGTACGAGTTGGACATGGACAAGATGGACTATACCTGGAACCGGCTACGCCAGCTCTATGAACAGGAACTGGATCGGCGGCAGTACCAGGACAAGGCCCGGGAAGGGGCCTTGCGGGACTCGATCCTGAGCGCCTTCGAGATCGTGCCGGACCTGACCGGGGACTTCCTGGCGCTGCTGTGCTATTTCTGCTTCGACAATTTCGACCTGTCGCTGCTGGAGCGCTTCACCCACAACAAGGGCAGCACGCTGGAGCAGCGCCAGAAGCGCATCCCCTATCTGATGAATTTCCTGTCGGGCGAGGGGGTTGCCGAGGCGCGTCGCCGCGAGCAGGGGGCGAGGGCGGAGCGGGAGGCTGAACAAAAGGCGCGAGCGGCGGCGGCCCGGGCCTGAAGTTGCAGCTTGAAGGCCGGCAGATGACCCCGCCGCGTCTTTTTGCTAGCATCCCGCTTCTTTCAGTAACCGGGTGCCTGGCGTGACCTTCAAGATTCCCCTGCGGCTGGCCTTCTGGCTGGCGGTGACCATCGTGCTCGAC
>CAJANN010000318.1 GCA_903941095.1 uncultured Rhodospirillaceae bacterium
CAGCGGTTGACCAGTTCGTCCACCGTCCGGTTCAGAGCGTCGGCGACCACTTCGGCCCGGCTGATTTCGCGGCCGTCGCCGTCACGGGCAAAGGCCTTGTTCATCGAGCGCGACTGGTCCACCAGAAAAATGAAGACGCCGCGCCGGTCACGGCTGATTTCCTGCGAGTACGCCATTGGCTGTCCGTCCTCAAAAATGGTCCAGACCTCAAAAAAAATGGCCCGGGCGGTCGCAATGCCGACCCGGACCATTCATCGTCACATCGAAGCTCAGAAGGCGGCAGCCAGCGAGCTGACCAGCGGCAGGCGCCAGGCGCGGCGGAAAGCCACCGACACCAGACCGGCCACCGACAGAACCAGGATGGCCATCGACGAGAAGCCGAACAGCCACTTGCCGACCACCGGCAGATGCAGGGCGAACATGGCCAGCACGCTCCAGGTCCACAGCACCAGACCCTGGCGCGAGTGGAAATAGACGTACTCGTCATCCTTGTTCATGATCAGGGGAACAAAGCACAGGATGCCCAGATAGCTGAGGGCAGCCATCAACGGCGAGCGATAGCCGCCGGCGGCGATTTCGTTCATCTTCAAAGTCGCTTCAGCCATGATCTCGCCCTCTCCTAAACGGCCTGATCGGCGGCCGCCCGGGCGGTCCGCTTCTTGTAGTATTCATACAGCGACACGGCGCCGGCCAGACCGGCGACGCCCAGGACCACCGGCCCCCAGGCGCCCAGGCCCAAACCCAGGCCCAGCGTGACGCCCTTGCTGGCCAACATGCCCTTACCCGCCAGGGCGGCAGACACCGGCCCGCCCGAAACGCTGGCGCCCGCGGCACTGCCGGCGGCACCCGCGGCGGCCACCTTGGCCGGAGCGGCGACGGCAGCGGCCTTGGCCCCGCCGGCACCCGCAGCAGCACCACCAGCGGCGGCACCGCCGGCCGCGGCGGCAGCCGGAGTGGCGGCACCCTTGGCTGCGGCAGCGGCCTTCATGGCGCCACCCTTGGCGACGGCACCCTGCGTCACCACTTCCCGCTCGACCTCGGCAGCGGCGGCCTTGGCCGCGCCAGCCTTGGCCGCGCCGCCCTGAGCCACGGGAGCGGCCTTGGCGGCAGCACCCTGCACCGCAGCCTCACGCTCGATTTCCGCGGCGGCGGCCTTGGCCGCACCGGCCTTGGCCGGCACCGCCGGAGCCGCAGCAGCGGCCATCTGATTTCCAACTTGAGCCATAACATGTGCCCCCTTGGCAGAACTGTCTGGACATTGAGTACCATAGCTTCAACCACGATAAAACAGAAAATCAACACAGCACGACACAAAGAACCAAGACATGAATTAAGAATGATTATCGATTTTGAGTGAAGCCTCGACGAAGACCGTCACTTGTGTGCGCATCACCGCCGGATCAACCTACGCGACACGGCGCCTATAAAGAAAAACATCGGAATAATACCGTATTTATGGGGGGGGGTAATAGATTAACTACTTAACAACACTTCAGACAGAACAAGACACAGCAGAAACACCCCCCGTTTCAGGAGGGTGGCCAAATATTTTTGAATTTGTTTACAGACTACCCCGCATCGACATACATCAAAAGTATGGCGAGGGCAGGCTAGCGGCGCGGTCCCTTCCGGCCAATCCTGGCCAGCCAGCCCCGCCACCAGAGGCGGAAACTGGCAGGAACCGCCAGCCGGATGCGGGTGCCCGGCCCCAGGGCCCGCTCGGTCAGCCAGATGCCCAGGGCGACGGCCGTCACCCCCAGGATCACCACCATGAAGATATGGGCGAACAGCAGCGACAGAACGACGGCCAGGCCGCCGGCCGCCGCCAGCGGCGCCCAATGCGCCCCGGCGCCGTCATGCCCCTTCAGCAGATTCCGCAGGACACGGGTGATGTCCGCCATATGTCTCGCCCTCGCTGACAGCCCGGGGCCGACCATAGGACACCTGACCGATGGAATCCAGGGGATCGGCGGCCATCCGGTTGCGCCGCCCGCCCGCCGATGCTAACGTCCGCTCCGCTTCACCCGAACACCGCAAAGACTGTCGGAGTACCCCACCGCATGTCGCTGGACAAAGGCACTGTGCGCGCCATCGCCGAACTGGCCCGCATCGACGTCCCCGAGGACGACCTGGATCATCTGGCCGGAGAGCTTTCCGGCATCCTTTCCTTCGTCGAGCACCTGTCGGAAGTGAACACCGACGGCATCCGGCCGATGAATTCGGTCGCCGACCTGGGATTGCCGATGCGCACCGACGCCGTCACCGACGGCGGCTATGCCGAGGCGGTCCTGGCCAACGCCCCCGATGCCATCGAGGGCTTCTTCACCGTTCCCAAGGTGGTCGAATGATGAGCGAACTGACCCGCCTGACCATCGCCGAGGCCGGCCGCCGGCTGGCCAAGGGCGACTTCACCGCCCGCGAGTTGACCGAGGCCCACCTGAAGGTGATGGAAGCCCGGCGCGGGCTGAACGCCTTCATCACCGAAACGCCGGAACTGGCGCTGGAAAGCGCCAGTGCCTCGGATGCCCGCCGGAAGGCCGGCCAGGCCGGGGGGCTGGCCGGGGGGCTGGAAGGCATCCCCCTGGGCATCAAGGACCTGTTCTGCACCAAGGGCGTGCAGACCACGGCGGCCAGCCACATTCTGGAAGGTTTCGTGCCGCAGTACGAATCCACCGTCACCGCCAATCTGGCCCGGGCCGGCGCCGTCAGCCTGGGCAAGCTGAACCTGGACGAGTTCGCGATGGGATCGTCCAACCTGACCAGCTATTTCGGCGGCGTCGAAAATCCGTGGAAGAAGGGCTCGGACCCTGCCGCCCGGCTGGTTCCCGGCGGATCGTCGGGCGGGTCGGCGGCAGCCGTGGCCGCCCGCATGGCGATGGGCGCCACCGGCACCGATACCGGCGGCTCGATCCGCCAGCCGGCGGCCTTCTGCGGCATCGTCGGCATCAAGCCGACCTATGGCCGCTGTTCGCGCTGGGGCGTCGTCGCCTTTGCCAGTTCGCTGGACCAGCCCGGCCCGATGGCCCGCACCGTCGAGGATTGCGCCCTGATGCTGAACGGCATGGCCGGGCACGACCCCAAGGATTCCACATCGGCACCGATGCCGGTGCCCGATTTCGCCAAGGCGCTGACCGGCGACATCCGCGGCCTGAAGGTGGGCATCCCCGCCGAATACCGCCCCGACGGGCTGAACGCCGAAGTGGCCCGGGCCTGGGACCAGGGGATCGAATGGCTGAAGGCGGCCGGCGCCACCCCGGTGGACATCTCGCTGCCCCATACCAAGTACGCCCTGCCGGTCTATTACATCGTCGCCCCGGCCGAGGCCTCGTCCAACCTGGCCCGCTATGACGGCGTGCGCTTCGGCCTGCGCGTCGAGGGCGGTTCGCTGGACGACATGTACCGCAAGACCCGCGCCGCCGGCTTCGGCCCGGAAGTGCGCCGCCGCATCATGATCGGCACCTACGTGCTGTCGGCCGGCTATTACGACGCCTACTATTCCAAGGCCCAGAAGGTGCGCCGCCTGATCGCCGAGGATTTCACCCAGGCCTTCCGCAGCGTCGACGTCATCCTGACCCCGACGGCCCCGTCGGCGGCCTTCGGCATGACCGACAGGTCCGACGATCCGGTCACCATGTGGCTGAACGACGTTTTCACCATCCCCACCAGCCTGGCCGGCCTGCCCGGCCTGTCGCTGCCGGTGGGGCTGAACGGCGACGGCCTGCCGCTGGGCCTGCAGCTGATCGGACGGCCGTTCGACGAGGAAACCGTGTTCAAAGTAGCCGGCGTCATGGAACAGGCCGCCGCGTTCACTGCAGTTCCGGAGGGCGTGTGACATGGCGTACCTGATCCAGGGCGAAACCGGCGATTGGGAACTGGTCATCGGACTTGAAGTGCATGCCCAGGTCATCTCGAAGGCCAAGCTGTTTTCCGGCGCCGCCACCGATTTCGGCGCCGATCCCAACAGCCAGGTCAGCTTCGTCGATGCCGGCTTCCCCGGCATGCTGCCGGTCATCAACGAAGTCTGCGTCGAACAGGCGGTCCGCACCGGCCTGGGGCTGAAGTCGCAGATCAACCTGACCTCGGTGTTCGCCCGCAAGAACTATTTCTATGCCGACCTGCCGCAGGGCTATCAGATCAGCCAGTACGACCAGCCCATCGTCGGCGAGGGCGAATTGCTGATCGATCTGGCCGACGGCACGACCAGGGCCATCGGCATCGAACGGCTGCATCTGGAACAGGATGCCGGCAAGTCCATGCACGACCAGCACCCGACCAAGTCGTTCATCGACCTGAACCGCTCGGGCGTGGCGCTGATGGAGATCGTCTCGAAGCCCGACATGCGCAGCCCGGAGGAAGCCGGCGCCTATCTGACCAAGCTGCGCACCATCCTGCGCTATCTGGGCACCTGCGACGGCAACATGCAGGAAGGCAGCATGCGCTGCGACGCCAACGTCTCGGTGCGCAAGAAGGGCGAGCAGGGCCTGCGCACCCGCTGCGAGATCAAGAACGTCAATTCCATCCGCTTCGTCCAGCAGGCCATCGAATACGAGGCCCGGCGCCACATCGACGTCTATGAAGCGGGCGGAGACATCCGGCAGGAAACCCGGCTGTTCGATTCCGCCAAGGGCGAAACCCGCTCGATGCGGTCCAAGGAACACGCCCACGATTACCGCTATTTCCCCGATCCCGACCTGCTGCCGCTGGTCATCGGCGCCGATTTCGTCGAAGCGGTCAAGGCCACCCTGCCGGAACTGCCCGACGACAAGAAGGCCCGCTTCATGGCCGAGTACGGCCTGAACGCCTATGATTCCGGCGTGCTGGTGGCGGAACGGGCCAGCGCCGACTTCTTCGAAGGCGTCGCCACGGGCCGCGACGCCAAGATGGCCGCCAACTGGATCATGGGCGACTTCTTCGCCGCCATGAATTCCGGCGGCTATTCCTGGGAAAAGCCGCCGGTCAGCGCCGCCCATCTGGGGGCGATGATCGACCTGATCAAGGACGGCACCATCTCGACCCGGCTGGCCAAGGACGTCTTCGTCTTCATGGTCGAGACCGGCAAGGACCCCGCCGCCATCGTCGAGGAAAAGGGCCTGAAGCAGGTCACCGACACCGGCGCCATCGAAACCGCCATCGACGCGGTGATGGCCGCCAATCCCGACAAGGTGGCCGAGATCCGCGCCGGCAAGGACAAGCTGATCGGCTGGTTCGTCGGTCAGGTGATGAAGGCGACCCAGGGCAAGGCCAACCCCGCCATGCTGAACGAGCTGATCCTCAGGAAGCTGAAGGAATAGGGGCCGGGGCGAGCGGGCGGAAACCCCGGTTTCCGCTTGACTCGTGTCATCAAAATGTCACAAAACCCCCCTTCCTTTCCCATCGCCGCGGATATGCTCCATTGGCAGGTCACACGCACGCCATCCAGTTCGCCGCGCTGCCCTATAAGGTCGAGAACGGCCAGCCGCTGGTTCTGCTGGTGACGTCGCGTGAGACCAAGCGCTGGATTCTGCCCAAGGGACAGCCGGAAAAAAGCCTGAAGCCGCATGAGGTGGCCAAGGCCGAGGCCTATGAGGAAGCCGGCCTGAAAGGCAGCGTCGGCAAGAAGGCCTTCGCCGGCTTCGACAGCAGCAAGCGCCTGAAGAACGGTGTCGAACTGCCCTGTCTGGTCAAGGTCTATCTGCTGCGCGTCGAAGAGGAACTGGCCGAGTGGCCGGAAAAGCGCCAGCGCGAACGCCGCTGGCTGACCCCCGGCGAGGCAGCCGCCATCGTCGGCGAGCCGGGTTTGGTGCAGGTTCTGCTGGATTTCGGCACACGCTGGGCCTGATCTTGTGCATCGCGGAAGACGCGGGCTGGCCGATGTGTTATGACACGTGCGTGACAGTCTCACGAGGATAACGATGGCTTTGCGGTTTCTGCGCTCCCTGATGCCCAGGGAAGAACGCTTCGTCGACAATTTCGCCGCCCATGCCGCCTGCATGGTGGCCGGCGCGCGCGCGCTGACCGCCATGATGCAGGCGCATGGCCCCGAACGCGAAGCCCGCTTCAAGGAAGTCTGCGCCATCGAAGGCCAGGCCGACGCCATCGCCCGCGAAACCCTGGTGTCGCTGCACAAGGCCTTCATCACCCCCTTCGACCGCTCCGACATCCATTCGCTGTCCACCGCCCTGGACGACGCCGTCGACCTGATCGAGGAAGTGGCCCAGCGCGCCGTGCTGTACCGGCTGGAGACCTTCAGCCCGCGCATGCTGGAACTGGCGGCGATGATCGAAAACTGCGCCGAGCTGCTGACCCAGGCCATCCCGCTGCTGCACGACGTCAACCGCAATGTCGGCACCATCAATTCCCTGTGCGAACGGGTCGGACGCATCGAAAGCGACGCCGACCGCCTGTTGCGTCTGGCCCTGTCCGAACTGATCGCCGAAGGTCCGTCCACCATCGAATTCCTGGGCCGCAAGGAGGTCTACGAACTGCTGGAGACGGTGACCGACCGCTGCGACGATGTCGCCGACCTGATCGAAGGCATCCTGCTGGATCACGTATAAGCGATGGACGCGGTAACCCTCAGCCTGCCGGCCCTGGCCGCCATCATCCTGGTGGCCCTGGCCTTCGACTTCATCAACGGGCTGCACGACGCCGCCAATTCCATCGCCACCGTGGTTTCGACCCGGGTGCTGCCGCCGAAATGGGCGGTGGCCTGGGCCGCCTTCTTCAACTTCATCGCCTTCCTGTTCTTCGGACTGCACGTCGCCAAGACGGTGGGCACCGGCATCGTCCAGCCCAGTGTCGTCGACCCCTTCATCATCCTGGCCGCCCTGGTGGGGGCCATTTTCTGGAACCTGTTCACCTGGTGGCTGGGCTTTCCGTCGTCCTCGTCGCATGCCCTGATCGGCGGGCTGGCCGGGGCGGCCATCGCCAAGGCCGGCCTGGACGGGCTGTCCACCGCCGGCTTCACCAAGACCGCCATCGCCATCGTCGGTTCGCCACTGTCGGGGTTCGTGCTGGCGGTGACCATGATGATCATCGTCTCGTGGCTGCTGCGCAAGGCGACGCCGTTCCTGATCGACCGCGGATTCCGCCACCTGCAATTGGTTTCGGCGGCGCTTTATTCGCTGGGCCACGGCGGCAACGACGCCCAGAAGACGATGGGCATCATCGCCGTCCTGCTGTTTTCCCAAGGCTATCTGGGCGACACCTTCTATGTGCCGTTCTGGGTGGTCCTGGCCGCCCAGTCGGCGATGGGGCTGGGCACGATGATGGGCGGCTGGCGCATCGTCAAGACGATGGGCTCGAAGATCACCGACCTCAAGCCGTTCCAGGGCTTCTGCGCCGAAACCGCCGGCGCCATGACCCTGTTCGGGGCGACCTGGCTGGGCATCCCGGTTTCCACCACCCACACCATCACCGGCGCCATCGTCGGCGTCGGCTCGGCCCGGCGGGCCAACGCCGTGCGCTGGGGACTGGCGGCGAACATCGTCTGGGCCTGGATCTTCACCATTCCCGCCGCCGGTCTGGTCGCCGCAACGTTCTACTGGCTGGTGACGCGGTTCTAGGTGGGGGGCTTGTGCCCGGCGGGTTCATTCCTCGCCGGACATCGGACGGAAGTCCGGGTGCGCCTCGCGCAGGCCGGCGGGATCCTGGTGGATGATCACCTCGGCACGGGGAAACACCGCCAGGATGGCGGCTTCGACCTGATCGGCGATTTCATGGGCCCGATACAGCGGCAGCAGGGGCTCCATCTCCAGGTGCAACTGGACGAAGGCCTGCTGGCCGGACTGCCGGGTCCGCAGATCGTGCAGGTTGGTCACGTCCGGATGGCCGCGCACGATTTCCTTGATGCGCTGGCGGTCCTCGGGCGACATCTCGCGATCCATCAGCATATCCAGCGATCCGACGACGATCTGCCAGGCGCTCCACAGCAGATAGGCCGAAATGGCGATGGCGAAGATGGGGTCGGCCATCGTCCAGTCCAGACTCATGCCCAGACCCAGCGAGACGATGACGCTGCCGTTGATCAGCACGTCGCCGGTGTAATGCAGCGAATCGGCGGAAATCGCCACCGACTTGGTGCGGCTGACCACATAGGACTGGAACCGGACCAGGGCGAAGGTCAGCACGATGGACAACACCATCACCGCGATGCCGACCTCGCCCCGCGTCACCGCGACCGGATGGGCGAAGCGGTTGGCCGCCTCGACCAGCAACAGGGCCGACGAGCCGCAGATGAAGGCCGCCTGGCCCAGGCCGGCCAGGGGCTCGGCCTTGCCGTGGCCGAAGCGGTGGTCGCGGTCGGCCGGGGTCAAGGCGTGACGGATGGCCCACAGATTGACCAGGGACGCCGCGGCATCCAAAGCCGAATCGATCAGGGTCGACAGCAGGGCGACCGATCCGGTCATGGCCCAGGCGGCCAGCTTGACGACGATCAGCGTTGCCGCCACGGCCACCGACGCATAGGTGGCCATGCGCATCAGGCGGGCGTTTTCGGAATTCATGCTCGGCCCCTCCATCAGGGAAACAGATGTTCCAGCCGCCAGCCGCCGGTCTCGGTCCGGTCATAGGCGAAGCGGTCATGCAGGCGGAACGGCTTGTCCTGCCAGAACTCGATGCGGTCGGGCACCACCCGGTAGCCGGACCAATGGGGAGGGCGAGGCACCGTGCCCAGGCCGAACCGGGCGGCGAATTCGGCGACGCGCTTTTCCAGTTCGAACCGCCCGGCCAGCGGCCGCGACTGGCTGGAAGCCCAGGCCCCGATCTGGCTGCTGCGGTGACGCGAGGCGAAATAGGCATCGGCCTCGGCGGCGGAAACCGGAGAGACCGCCCCCTCGATCCGGATTTGCCGTTTCAGGCTTTTCCAGTGAAACAGCAGGGCGGCAAAGGCGTTGGCGGCCAGTTCGCCGCCCTTGCGGCTTTCCAGGTTGGTGTAAAAGACGAACCCGTCCGGGTCCCACCCCTTCAGCAGCACCATGCGGGCGCTGGGCCGCCCCCGCCCGTCGGCGGTGGCCAGGCACATGGCGTTGGGATCGTTGGGCTCGTGCGCTTCGGCATCGGCCATCCACTTGGCGAACAGCGAGAACGGATCGGCTTCGGCGGCAGTCATGGATGAACTCTTGATGATTCTGAGGCTGCCCCCATTTCTAGACCGTGCGTCCGCCCATAAAAAGCCCCAATTCCGTGTCAGTTTTACGAACCGTCCTCTTTCCCCAAGGTTGAGACCGCCATGAAAACCCTTGCCTCCATCCTGGTCCTGTCCCTGGCCCTGGCCGCCTGCTCCGCCGACAGCGGCCCCAAGCAGACCGGCGGCACCGTTCTGGGCGGCATCGGCGGCGCGGTGGCCGGCGCCCAGTTCGGCGGCGGCACCGGCCGGCTGGCCGCCACCGCCCTGGGCACCCTGCTGGGCGCCTTCATCGGCTCGGAAGTCGGCAAATCGCTGGACAAGGCCGACCAGCAGGCAGCCCATCAGGCCGAAACCCGTGCCCAGACCGCCCCCATCGGCCAGCAGATTTCCTGGAGCAATCCCGACACCGGGCATTCCGGCAGCGTCACCCCCACCCGCGACGGCCGCGACACCAACGGCAATTACTGCCGCGAGTACCAGACCACCGTCAATATCGACGGCAAGAGCGAACAGGCCTTCGGAACCGCCTGCCGTCAGGCCGACGGCAGCTGGAAGGTGGTGAAGTAGACGGCGTTTTCTGGCACAAGGAGGGGATCAAGCCCCTTTCCTCAGCAAGGATGCCCCGGTGAAGGACCCATATCAGGTTTTGGGCGTTGCCCGCGGTTCCGGCGACGACGACATCAAGAAGGTGTACCGGCGACTGGCGCGCGAACTGCACCCCGACCTCAACCCCGGCGACAAGCGGGCGGAAGAGCGGTTCAAGGAGATCAGCGCCGCCTACGACTTCCTGTCCGATCCGGACAAGCGGCGCCGCTTCGATGCCGGCGAGATCGACGCCAGCGGCGCGGAAAAGCGCCGCTCGTGGCGGTCGGCCGGCGGCGGGTTCCGCCAGCAGCGCGACGACTTCAACCCCTTCGGCGGTGGCGTCGACGACATTCTGGCCGAAATGATGCGGCGCAAGGAAAAAGGCCGGCGGTCCCATTCGGCCGGCGGCGCGGCCGGGCGCGGGGCCGAGGCCCGGCACAGCCTGTCGGTGACGTTCATCGAAGCGGCGACCGGGACCACCCGCCGCATCACCCTGGTTTCCGGCAAGGAACTGGACATCCGCATCCCGGCGGGAACCACCGACGGCCAAGCCCTGCGCCTGAAGGGACAGGGCCATCCCGGCCTGCTGGGCGGCGAAGCGGGCGATGCCTTCGTCGACATCACCGTCACGCCCCATCCGTTCTTCACCCGCCGCGAGCGCGACATCCTGCTGGAATTGCCGATCAGCGTCCAGGAGGCGGTCTTGGGCGGCAAGGTCACCGTGCCCACCATCGACGGCAAGGTGACGCTGTCGATTCCGCCGGGCTCGAACACGGGGTCGGTGCTGCGCCTGAAAGGCAAGGGAATCGGGCACGGTCACGGCCACGGCGACCAGTTGGTCACCCTGAAGGTCGTCCTGCCCGAAGGAGATTCCGACTTTACCCGGCTGGTGGAAAAATGGGGGCCGCAAGCCGGCTATGACCCCCGGACCAAGGCCGGAATCGCCTGAGAAGAGCGGCCCCGGGCCGTGATGACCCGGGGCACGACGCCGGAAAGCGGATCAGTCGACCACCTGGGCCGGGTCGGGATCTTCGGCCCAGTCGCCGTCCGGGCGGGGCGTGCGCTCGATCCAGCGTTCCAGGGTCTCGACGTGTTCGGCCTCTTCGCCGGCGAACTCGGCCCCCAGCCGGCGCACCTCGGGATCGGACGATTCCTTGGCGCTGTTGTTGTAGAATTCCCAGCCGCGGCGCTCGTTGGCCAGGGCGAACTGCAGCGCGTGGAACGGCGTCATCAGATAATGGGTCCCCAGAAAGTCACCCGCTTCCGGGGGCTCGGGCGTGTTCCAGCGGTATTCCCACGATTTCAGCCGGGGCAGCGGACCGAATTCGGCCGCGCGCTCGCGGACCTGGCCGGCATGCAGCCGGGAGAATTCCGCCATCTGCCGGAACAGGGCCGCGACTTCCTGGTTGTTGTGAACATCCATGACATCGGCCAGTTCTTCATAGCGGTCGCCGGCCTCGGTCTCCAGGGCGACGGCGTGGGCAAGAAACAGGGCAACCGTGGTGGTCATTGTGCCTCCTTGTACCTTCGGCGGGGCGCCCCCGATCGGGTAGGCCCTTCCCGCACCGGAGTGTGCACCTTCCCGCCCGCCCCTGGAAGCGGATTCCTGAGGCAAGAAAAGCCCCGGACAGGAATTTCGCCGATGGCTATACTGCCGGCGACACGGCAACCGACGCAGGACCATGATGGATCGACCGGACACCAGCCCCCTGGAAACGGCGGTGATGAGCTATTTCCGCAACCAGGATCCCGGGCGGATGATCGACCTGTTCATCGCCGAGCAGGTCACCGCCCGCTGGCGCGCCGAAACGGTCCTGACCCTGCCGGTCTTCCTGGCCCATCTGCTGGACCAGGCCCCCGGCCAGGGCGGCCGGCTGGTCGATGCCGTCCGCGCCGGCGATCCGGTCAAGATCGAGGTGGTGGCCCAGGCCCTGAACTACTCGCACCATCCCGACCGGCATCGCCTGATGGAGCGTCTGGCCGGCGAAGCCGCCGCCGGCGGCATGGATCTGGCCGGAGCCGATTTCCTGGCCTTTCCCCTGACCCATCCGGTCCATGTCGACATGCTGTGGATGTCGTACTTCGCCACTGGCGACAGCGCCTATGTCAGGCGCATCGCCGGCCTGCTGGCCGGGTGGCTGCACCAGCCGGAACTTCGGACGCTGCTGTCGGTGGCCGGCCGCGACCCGTCGGTGCGGGACAAGGCCCTGGCCGGCATCCTGGCCGATACCGCCCTGCGAAGCCTGACCGTCAATGCCCGCGACCTGCCCGAGGTTCACCATGCCCTGGGCGCGTTCGCCGACAGCCTGAACGGCCTGGCGGCGGCACTGGCGGCCCGGATTCTGGCCGGCCTCAAGTCTCTGCCTGCAGCGGCAGGGTAACGCTGAACACGGCCCCCTCGCCCTCGGCCGAGGCCAGCTCGATGGTGCCGCGATGGTGTTCGACGATCTTGCGGCATACCGCCAGCCCGATGCCGGTTCCCTCGACATCGTCGACCAGATGCAGACGCTGGAAGATGCCGAAGACACGGTCGTGATATTCCGGGTCGATGCCGATGCCGTTGTCGCGGATCCGGACGGTAACCGTCCCCTCGCCGGTCTCGATCTCGACCGCCACCTGGCACGGCCGGTCCTTGGCGCGATACTTGACGGCGTTGCCGATCAGATTCTGAAACAGCCGCAGCAGTTCCACGGGATCGCCGCTCACTGCCGGCGCATCGGAGGGCAGGGTTACCTGCGCCCCGGTCTCGGCGATGTCGAACGCCAGATTGTCGCAGGCGGCCTGGATGGCGACCAGCAGCGGCACCGGCTCAAACACACGCCCACCGCGGCCGACACGGGAATATTCCAGCAGATCCAGGATCAGCCGATCCATGCGCTTGGCCCCTGAACAGGCGAAGTTCAGAAAGGTCAGTGCCTCTTCCGGCAATTGGGCGGCATAACGCTTTTCCAGCAAGGTGGTGTAGCTGGAAACCTGCCGCAGGGGTTGGCGCAGATCGTGGCTGGCGACATAGGCGAACTGCTCCAGTTCGGCGTTCGACCGGGCCAGTTCCTGTGTCTGCTTCTGCAGGGCGTCCCGCGCATCGGCCAGTTCCTTCTGCTCGCGCAGGCGGGCGGTGACGTCCTCGCAGGCCCAGACGGTGGTCGGCGGATCGGAGCGGACCTGCCGTGCGGTCATTCGCACCCGGATATCCTGCCCATCGGACCGCCGCATGGTCGCCACGTCCTCGAAGATGCCGCCGTCCCGCAGCAGGGCGTCGGCTTTCGCGCCCAGATTGCGGTAGATATCGTCACTGGGATACAGCAGGCGCGTCGACTGCCCCAGCAATTGCTCTCGCGAGAAGCCGACGATCTGGGTAAAGGCCGGATTGACGTCTTCCAGACGCCGATCCAGGGAGACGATGGCCAGACCGATGGGAGTCCCTCCCAGGATGGCTTCCAGCCGGCGAGCCGAAAAATCCACCTGTCGCAGCAGGTCGGAATGACGCCGCCGGACCTGAACCTCGGCTTCCAGACGCTCATTCTCGATATGGGTCAGGCGATTGCGCAAGGCCAGCAAAGCCAGCAACGACAACAGCAAGGTCGCGGCAGCGATGATGGCCCCGCTGCGGTTCTCTGCGGCGGCGATGGAGGCGCGGTCCTGCTTGACCAGCAGGAACCAGTCGGACTCCGGAACCGACTGCACGGCGGCCAGCACGCGGTTCCCCCGGTGATCTATGCCCTCGACGATGCCGCGGGCGCCGCGGGCCGCCTGTACGGCCGGCAGATTGCTTTCCCCGACATCACGCACGATCATCGAAGGCCCCTGTTCGACGATGCGACGGGAATCGATCAGCAGCACCTTGTCCCCTGCCCTCTGGCCCAGGACGACCTCCATCCCCTCGTCCAGAAGCTGCAGGGTACGGGACAGGTACGAGATCATCCGGCCGGGATCGATGCTGAAGGACAGGACGGCCTCGACCGGACCGTTTGCCGTGGTCCGCAGCGGCACGGCCATGTCGATATCCAGATCCCGTTCATTCTCGACATGAAGTTCCGAGAAGACCGTTCCCCGTTGGGCAATGGCCCGCTGGGCAGTGGCCAATAGGCTGGACTCGACCGAGTCACCCTGGTGACCGACATTCATGACGACCTTGCCGGCAGCGTCGACCAGAACAATACTGCGGTAGGGATAAGCCTCGATCAGACCGCGCAGGCGCTCGCGCAGAAGGACGCCCAGACGGTCGTCACCGCCGGCGATATGGTCGCGGGCCGTTTCCGCCAGAATTCGATCCTTGCCAAGAACCAGCGCATCGCCGCGGCGGGCATCCCACCATGCGGAAAAATGCCCGACCTGGGCCTGGGCGGTGTGGAGCAGACGCATCTCGGCCACTCGCCAAGCCCGATCGGCAAGCAACATGTGGGCCGTGATGGCGGCAGCCAGAAAGCCGACCGCCAGCAGGGCCAAAATCCCGAGAATGGAACGCCCGCTGCGCAAAACCCTTCAGTCCTGGGGAATCAGCCGAAGGCCTTGAAGGCGATCAGGGTGAAGGTGTCCTTCACCCCCGGCAGCTTCTGGACGGTGTCGACGACGAAGGCGCCGATATCCTGATCCTGCTCAAGGTAGCACTTCAGCATCAGATCATACTGGCCGGAAATGGAATGCACCTCGGAGACGCGGTCGATATCGACCGCCTCGTCCGCCACCGCATAGGCACGGCCCAACTCGCACTTCACCATGACGAAAATGGTCTGCATCAACGCGTTCCTTCTGAACCCAGTGCGTGCAGCATGGAGCTTATGGCAGACCGACGCCAGAAGAATCAGCCCTTGACCGTCACCGTCCGCAGCATGAAATCAGGCATATGGTCACCGAAGCCGATCGCGTCGTCACGATGGGTCATCTCGCCGATTCCCAGGGAATCGAAGCGTTCACGACGGCCGCCGCGCTCACCGCGGTCGCGTCCCTTGCGGGAATCGCGGTCTTTCGCGTTGCGCCGATCCTCACGGGGGGCGCGATCCTCACGGGGCGCGCGGTCCTCACGCGGGGCACGCTCTTCGCGGGGCACGCGGTCCTCACGCGGGGCACGATCCTCACGGGGCACGCGGTCCTCACGCGGGGCACGCTCTTCGCGGGGCACGCGCTCTTCGCGGGCGGGCCTGTCCTCACGCGGGGGGGCCTCTTCGGTCCGGACCTCGTCGCGTGCGCCCCTAGCCTTGCGCCCGTCGCGGGACGGACGTTCGGCGGTCTTGCCGCCGCGGCCGCGGCGCTTCGGATCCATCACCAGATCCAGAGCCGGCACACCCTCGACCGCGATTCGCGGGATGACGGTGCCGATCAGCTTCTCGATGCCGACCACGAAGCGGCCGTCATCGGGAGTGGCGATGGTATAGGCCCGGCCGGTCTGCCCGGCCCGGCCGGTCCGGCCGATCCGATGGACATAATCTTCGGAATGGATGGGTACGTCGAAATTGAAGACGTGGCTGACCGCCTTGATGTCGATGCCGCGAGCCGCGACGTCGGAACAGACCAGCAAACGGGCCTCGCCCGACTTGAACTTGCCCAGGGCTTCCATGCGGGCCGGCTGCGCCATGTCGCCATGCAACTGCACCACATCGAAATGATGCTTCTTCAGGCTGCGGAACAGCACGTCGACATCGCGCTTGCGATTGCAGAAGATGAAGGCGTTCTTGACGTCCTCGACGCGGATGATGTGGCGCAAGGTCTCGCGCTTGTCGATTTCCTCGACCACCGCCAGGAACTGCTCGATGGTGGTCGCCGCGGAAGACGGCGCCGCCACGGTGATTTCCTTCGGGTTCATCAGGAAGGCGTCGGCCAGCCGGCGGATTTCCGGCCCCAGCGTCGCCGAGAAGAACAGGGTCTGGCGAATCTTCGGCAGCAACCCGACGATGCGTTCGACGTCGGGGATGAACCCCATGTCCAGCATGCGGTCGGCTTCGTCGATGACCAGGATCTTGACGTCGGTCAGCAGGATGCGCCCGCGCTCGAACATGTCGAGCAGACGGCCGGGCGTAGCGATCAGCACGTCGACGCCGCGGTCCAGCAGGGCGATCTGATCGCTCATCGACTCGCCGCCGATGATCAACGCCTTGGTCAGCTTGTGGTTCTTGCCGTATTTGTCGAAATTCTCGGCGACCTGGGCGGCCAGTTCGCGGGTCGGCGCCAGGATCAGCGAGCGCGGCATGCGCGCCTTCGATCGGCCGGCGGCCAGGATCTCGATCATCGGCAGGGTGAAGCCGGCGGTCTTGCCGGTGCCGGTCTGGGCACAGCCCAGGACGTCGCGGCCCATCAGCACCACCGGGATGGCCTGCGCCTGGATGGGGGTTGGTTCCGTGTAGCCTGCCTGTTCGACGGCCAGCAGAAGCTCGGGGCTCAGGCCCAGATCAGCGAAGCTCATGGGGTTTTTGCAGCCGTCCATGCGGCGGTACGATGAGATTTTGTCATATGCGGGGCGATAATAGGGGTTCGTGCGGCGCTGTCAACGGTGTTGGCCCCATCTTCCCCCTGGAGTAGATTGAATCCCGCCAAGTGGAGATCCCGATGATGATGATGAACGCGCAAACCTCGACCCTGCTGATCGTCGACGTGCAGGAGAATCTGGGGCCGGTGATGGCCGATCCGCGCTCGGTCTACCGCGGCTGCTCGCTGCTGCTGCGCGCCGCCGCCCGGCTGGATATCCCCGTCATCGTCAGCGAGCAATACCCCAAGGGGCTGGGGCCGACGATGGGCGAATTGCTGGAGCTGGCGCCGGCCGGGGCGGTGGTCGGGAAAATTCATTTTTCCTGCGCCGCCGAACCGGCGATCATGGACCGGCTGACCGCCCTGAACCGCCGGCAGGTCGTCGTCGCCGGGATCGAGGCCCATGTCTGTGTCCTGCAAACCGTTCTGGGCCTGCAGGAAGCCGGCTACGAGGTCTTCGTGGTGGCCGACGCCTGTTCGTCGCGCCAGCCGGCCAACCATCAGGCGGCGATGGAGCGGCTGCGGCAGGCCGGGGCCGGAATCGTCACCGTCGAAATGGTGGTCTTCGAATGGCTGCACCGGGCGGAAACCCCGGAATTCAAGGACCTGTTGCGCCTGATCAAGTAGGAAACGCCGCGATGTCCCATCTGTTGCTGCTGCCGGGCCTGCTGAACGACGAACGTCTGTGGGGGCATCAGGCCCGAACCCTGGCCGCTCTGGCCGATGTCGATATCCGGGTCCTGACCGAGGACGACGACATCGCGGCGATGGCCCGGCGCGTCCTGGCCACCGCGCCGCCGCGCTTCGCCCTGGCCGGGCTCAGCATGGGCGGCTATGTGGCGATGGAGATCCTGCGCCAAGCCCCCGAGCGGGTCGAACGGCTGGCGCTGGTCGGCACCACCGCCCGCCCCGATACCCCCGAGCAGACCCAGCGGCGCCTGGACGCGATCCAGGTCGCCCAATCCGGCGGATTCAACAAGATCATGCCCGGGATGCTGCCGATCATGGTCCACCCCGATCACGCCGGGCTGGAGCGCGTCGGCGGACTTGCCAAGGACATGGCCCGCACCATCGGTCCCGAAGCCTTCGTCCGTCAGCAGAACGCCATCCGGCACCGCCCCGATTCCCGCCCCGGCCTGCCCTGCATCGCCTGTCCGACCCTGGTGATGGTCGGGGCCGACGACACGCTGACCCCGCCCGACCGCGCCCAGGAAATGGCCGGCCTGATCCCCGCCGCCCGGCTGGTGACCATCGGCGAATGCGGCCATCTGTCGGCCATCGAGCAACCCCAGGCGGTCAGCGCCGCCCTGCAATATTGGCTGCAGGCCTGACGCCGGGCGTGCCGCGCGTCATGCGGCACGCCCGTGACGTCTACTTCTTCTTGCCTTCGTTCAGCGGCAGCGCCACATAGCGCAATGCCTGGGGATTCTCGACCCGCAGCAGCAGGAACTTCTGCCCGGAAGCCTTGGCGCCATCCACGGCCTTGACCAGATCGGCCGGCACCCTGATCGGCTTGTTGGCGGCTTCGATGATGACGTCGCCGGGCTTCATGCCCTTTTCCATCGCCGGGCCATCCTTGACCTCGGTGACCACCACGCCCTTGACGTCTTCTTCCAGGCCGAAACGTTCCCGCAATTGCGGGGTGACGGCGGCCACCACCAGGCCGGTGCCGCCGACGGCCTGCCCGCCGGCCGGGGCATGGGGCTTTTCCGGAGCCTTGGCGGTTTCCTCGGGTTCTTCCGGCAATTCGCCCACCACCACGTCGAGTGTCACGCGCTTGCCGTCGCGCCACACCTCGACCGGGGCCTTGCGGCCGATGGCGGTCTCGGCGACGATGCGCGGCAGCTTGCGCATCTCGGTGATGTCGCGGCCGTCGAACTTCAAGATGACGTCGCCGGGCTTGATCGTCGACTTCGAAGCCGGTCCGCCGGGATTGATGCTGGCGACCAAGGCCCCCTTGGAATCGGGCAGCCCCATCGATTCGGCCAGTTCCTGGTCAAGGGACTGGATCCGCACCCCCAGCCAGCCGCGCCGGGTCTTGCCGTTGGCCTTCAGGTCTTCCACCACCGGCTTGGCCAGCGAGGACGGAATGGCGAAGCCGATGCCGATGGACCCGCCCGACGGCGAGAAGATGGCGGTGTTGATGCCGATCACCTCGCCAGCCAGATTGAACATCGGGCCGCCGGAATTGCCGCGGTTGATGGACGCGTCGGTCTGCAGGAAATCGTCGTAGGGGCCGGCGTTGATGTCGCGGGCGCGGGCCGAGACGATGCCGGCGGTGACGGTGCCGCCCAACCCGAAGGGATTGCCGATGGCCACGACCCAGTCGCCGACGCGGGCCTGGTCGGAATTTCCGAACGGAACCGCGGTCAGCCCCTTGCGGCCGGGATCGAATTTCAGCACCGCCAGGTCGGTCTTGCCGTCGCGCCCGACCAGGGTGGCCTTGTAGGCGGTGTCGTCGTGCAGCGTGACGGTGATTTCGTCGGCGTCGGCGATGACGTGGGCGTTGGTGACCACATAGCCGCCGGCATCGATGATGAAGCCCGAGCCCAGCGAGGTCGCCCGCTTGGGGGCGCTGTCCGGACGCATCTGGCGTTCGAAGAATTCCTTGAAGAACTCCTCGAACGGCGATCCCGGCGGAAATTGCGGCATTTCCGGCACCCGCTCGGGATTCTTGATGGTCTGGGTGGTCGAGATGTTGACCACCGCCGGCAACAGGCGTTCAGCCAGGTCGGCGAAGCCCGACGGGGCTTCGCGGCCATGCGCGAAAGACGCCTGCAGAATCAGGGCAGCGGCGACGACCAGCCCGGCCAGCCAGGCCAGAGGACGGGGATCGACGCGTTCGGCTTTGACTTGGGGCCGGGTGGTCATGGACGAAAAACCCTCCTCGCGGAACGGACCGTTAAGAAAAACGAGCGCCAGCTTCATCCGAAATCATGGCGCGATCAAGGCACGCGGCTTTATCGGTGGCTTGGACCGCTGAAATGCCGGAAGAACTGGCTGTCGGGCGACAATACCATCGTCGTGCCGTCTCCCAGCGATTTGCGATAGGCCTCCAGCGAGCGATAGAAATCGTAGAACCGGGCGTCCTTGCCATAGGCGTCGTTATAGATGCGCGACGATTCGGTGTCGCCCTGCGCCCGCAGGAAGTTGGCCTGACGGGCGGCCTCGGCCAGGATGACGGTGCGCTCGCGGTCGGCGCGGGAGCGGATCTGCTGCCCCCATTCGTACCCCTGGGCGCGCAGTTCCTTGGCCTGACGCTCGCGTTCCGACTTCATGCGGTCATAGATCGACTGGCTGATCTCGTCGGGAAGGTCGGCACGGCGGATGCGCACGTCGGCGATGACGATGCCGTAGGCGGCGGCCCGTTCGGCCACTTCCTTCTGGATGTCCTCCATGATCCTGGCCCGCTCGTCCGACAGCAGCGACGGCAGCATCACCTGCCCCAGGACGCGCCGCAACGCCGATGTCACCACCTGGGCCATCTGCCCGCGGGCGGTGGTCTCGTTGCGCAGAGCCTGGTAATATTTCAGCGGATCGGCGATGCGGTAGCGGGTGAAGGTGTCGACGACGATGCGCTTCTGGTCGTTCAGGGTGATTTCCTCGGCCGGCGGCTCCAGGGCCAGCAGCCGCAGGTCGTAGCGGACCACATCCTCGATGAACGGCACCTTGAAGTGCAGGCCGGGTTCCTTGATGGTGGCGCGGTGCGCGCCCAGGCGCAGCACCAGCGCCTGTTCGGCCTGGTTGACCACGAACAGGGAAGAACCGGCCAGGACGGCGAGAGCACCGGCCAGCGCGGCGATCAGAGGCAGCGGAACGCGGCTCATCGGGCACCTCCGGCACCATTGGATTTCTTCAGCTCGGGCAAGGCCATGTAGGGCACCACGCCCTGCGCGCCCTTGGCCGACGGATCGATGATCACCTTGGGAGCCCCCTTCAGAACGTCTTCCATCGTCTCAAGATACAGGCGGCGCTCGGTGACGTCGGGCGCGACCTTCCAGGCGTTGTACAGGGCCAGGAAACGCTTGACCTCGCCTTCCGACTGGTTGACCACCTGCTCCTTGTAGGCCTCGGCTTCCTGCACCAGCTTCTCCACCTCGCCGCGGGCACGCGGGATGATGTCGTTGCGATAGGCCTCGGCCTCGTTGCGGGCGCGTTCCTGGTCGGCGCGGGCCCTCTGGACGTCGTTGAAGGCGTCGATGACCGCCGCCGGCGGCTCGACCTTCTGCAGTTGCACCTGGGTCACCAGAATGCCGGCATCATAGGCGTCGAGCAGACGCTGCAGCTCGACCCGGGCCGCGTCGGCGATGGGCTGGCGCTTGTCGGACAGGGCGGCCTGGATGGGATTGCGGCCGATGACGTCGCGCATCGAGCTTTCGGCGGCGACCTTCACCGTCCCTTCGGGATCGCGGATGTTGAACAGATACTTGCCGGCGTCCTTGATCTGCCAGAACACGGTGAAATCGGTTTCGACGATGTTCTCGTCGCCGGTCAGCATGCGGCTTTCCTCAGGGACATCGCGGGTGGCGCCCTGGCGCTGCTCGAAGCGGGTATCGACCGCCGAGCGGAACCCCAACTGCAGCTGGTTGATCTTGGTGACCTTGGGCAGCATCACCGTCTCGACGGGGTAAGGCAGGTGATAACGCAGGCCCGGCTCGGTGGTGTCGACCCACTTGCCGAACCGCATCACCACCCCCTGCTCGTCGGGATTGACGCGGTAGATGCCGGTGGCCATCCAGGCCGCCACACCCAGCGCCGCCACCAGCACCAGACCGGCGCCGCCGGAAAAACGGCCGGGCGGCATGGCCCGCTTCAGCCGTTCCTGGCCTTTGCGAAGCATGTCTTCAAGGTCGGGACCCGGCCGCCCGCCGCCGCCGGACCCGCGTCCCCACGGGCCGCCGCCGCCGCCATTGCCGCCGCTATTGCCGCCATTTCCGCCACCCCAGGGGCCACCCCCTTGATTCCAAGGCATTCTTTCCTCGCATCCGCTGTTCGGCCCAACTGGCCTTATAGGCTACCCGCACTGCCGGCGCAACGCGGCTGGCGGGTCCCAGCCCATATGGCGTAAACGCCGACCTTTTCAAGCAGCCTTTCCAAACCGCGGCGGCAACCTTATATCAGGGATCGCTGGTGCGCGGCCCGTCCGCGCGCCGACCAACCAATCCCTTTAAGGCGGATGAGGACGTTCATGGCCCAAATCACCGAACAACAAGTCATTGAGGCGCTGAAGACGATCGTTGACCCCGACAAGAAGGCCGACATCGTCAGCCTGGGCATGGTTTCGGGGGTGACGGTGAAGGACGGCCACGTGGCCTTTGCCATCGAAGTGGAACCCGAGCGCGGCGCCGGCCTGGAGCCGATGCGCAAGGCGGCCGAAAAGGCGGTCCACGATCTGCCCGGCGTTCTGACCGTGTCGGCGGTGCTGACCGCCGAGCGCCATGTGATGGGTGGCCCCAAGGGCGGCCACGCCCATGCCCAGCCCGAGACCGAAGCGCCGCTGCTGCCGGGCGTCAAGTCGATCATCGCCGTCGCCTCGGGCAAGGGCGGCGTCGGCAAGTCGACCACCGCCACCAACCTGGCGATGGCGCTGTCCCAGCTGGGCCTGAAGGTCGGCCTGTTCGACGCCGACATCTACGGCCCCAGCATGCCGCGCATGCTGGGCATCAGCGGCGACCCGGTCAGCCCCGACGGCCAAAGCCTGCTGCCGATGGAAAATTACGGCGTCAAGTGCATGTCCATCGGCTTCCTGGTGCCCGAGGACAGCCC
>CAJANN010000319.1 GCA_903941095.1 uncultured Rhodospirillaceae bacterium
CATCTCGGGCGCCATCCAGCACCTCGCCGGCATGAAGGATTCCAAGGTCATCGTCGCCATCAACAAGGACGAAGAGGCCCCCATCTTCCAGGTCGCCGATTACGGCCTGGTCGCCGACCTGTTCAAGGCACTGCCCGAACTCGCTTCTGCCCTGGGAGACTGACCATGACCGCCTATATTCCGCCGCTCAGGGATATCCGCTTCACGATGGAAGAGGTGGTCGGCCTGGATGCCGTCACCGCCTTGCCCGGATTCGAGGAAGCCACCGCCGAAATGGCCGACAGCATCCTGACCGAGGCCGGCCACATCGCCGAGGGCGTGCTGGCCCCGCTGAACCGCGTCGGCGACGAACAGGGCGCCCGCCTGGACGGCATGACCGTGCGGACTGCCGAAGGCTGGACCGACGCCTGGAAGACCCTGGTGGAAGGCGGCTGGAACGGCCTGCCCTTCCCGGCGGAACATGGCGGCATGGGCCTGCCCAACCTGTTCAACACCGCCGTCCACGAGATGTGGCAGTCGGCCAACATGGCCTTCACCCTGTGTCCGATGCTGACCCAGGGCGCGGTCAACGCCGTCAGCCTGTATGGTTCGGACGACCTGAAGGCACGCTACCTGCCGCGCATGGTCACGGGCGAATGGACCGGCACCATGAACCTGACCGAGCCGCAGGCCGGCTCGGACCTGTCGGCGGTGCGCACCAAGGCGGTGCCCGAGGGCGGCATGTTCCGCATCTTCGGCCAGAAGATCTTCATCACCTACGGCGACCACGACATGGCGGACAATATCGTCCATCTGGTCCTGGGACGGCTGCCCGACGCTCCTCCCGGGGTCAAGGGCATCTCGCTGTTCGTGGTGCCCAAGGTGCTGCCCGACGGCAGCCTCAACGACGTCCGCTGCGTGTCGCTGGAACACAAGCTGGGCATCCACGCCAGCCCGACGGCGGTGATGTCGTTCGGCGACCACGGCGGCGCCCTGGGCGAACTGGTGGGCGAACCCAATCGCGGCCTGGAATACATGTTCGTCATGATGAACCATGCCCGTCTGTCGGTGGGCCTGCAGGGGCTGGCCATCGCCGAGCGCGCCTATCAGCAGGCCCTGGCCTATGCCCGCGACCGGGTGCAGGGCAAGCCGGCCGGCTGGACCGGCGCCGGCCCGGCCGGCATCGTCCACCATCCCGACGTCCGCCGGCTGCTGATGACCATGAAGTCGCAGATCGAGGCCATGCGCGGCATCCATTACACCGCCGCCGCCGCCGCCGACATCGCGCACCATCATCCCGACGCCGAGCAGCGCCGTCAGGCCAATCTGCGCCTGGAATTCCTCACTCCCATCGCCAAGGGCTGGTGCACCGAGGTCGGTCAGACCATCGCCTCGCTGGGCGTGCAGGTGCATGGCGGCATGGGCTATATCGAAGAGACCGGGGCCGCCCAGCATCTGCGCGACGCCCGCATCACCACCATCTACGAAGGCACCACCGCCATCCAGGCCAACGATCTGGTCAACCGCAAGATCCTGCGCGACCAGGGGGCTTTCGCCCGCACGCTGCTGGGCGAGTTCGACGCCCTGGCCGGCGAACTGGCCGGGCAGGGGGATGCCTCGCTGGCCGAGGTCGGCCACCGTCTCAGGCAGGCCGCCGCCGCCGCCGGGCGGGCGGTCGAATGGCTGGTGGCCAACGGTCCGGCCAGTCCCGGTCTGGCCGCCGCCGCCGCCGGTCCGCTGCTGGAACTGATGGGGGTGGTGACCGGCGGTCAGCAGGTGGCGCTGGCCGCCAGGATCGCCAAGGCGGCGATCGGGGCCGGCCGCGATCATGACGGTTTCTATGCCGCCAAGCTGTCCACGGCGCGCTTCTATGCCGAGCACATCCTGCCCCATGCCGCCGCCCTGGAGAACGCCGCCACCGTCGGTGCCGCTGCGGTGGTGGGAATCGAGGAAGCCTTGCTGTAATCGCCGTCGCGGGCTCTCGACGGCACCCGGTTTTCCGGGGAACCTCCCTTCACGAGCCAGACTGGGGCCGGACGATCCGTCGTCCGGCCCTATTTTTCACCCGGCCCCGGCAAAGGCAATGGGGCGGCTATGATTCTTTGCCTGTTGCCGGCCGGGGGCAGGCCTGACATGAGTGTATGGCCGGGCTGTCCGCAGCCGGCGGAATGGTTGCAGGGATAAGGCGCGCGATCGATGGCTGGCTGGACGAAATGGCTTGGCGGACAGCTCGCCGTATGCGCGCTGGGGGCGGTTCTGGCGGCCCTGGTCTACGAGAAGTCGGGACTGGATCTTGAGGTCGCCCGCGGCAACTTTCTCGAACGTTCCGAGCAGGAGGCCCAGGCGGTCGCCACCCATGTCGACGGCGCCCTGACCGACATCTATCAAAATATCCGGACCATCGCCCAGTTGCCCAGCGTGCGCAGCATCGACCGCCACGGCGAACACCTGGACGAAAACGCCCTGCTGTCCATCCAGCAGATCTACAACAACCTGGCCAGCAACGTCGCGGTGTCCGAGGTCTATATCGTTCCCGTCAGCCTCGATCCCGATGCCGTCGATCCCAAGACCGGCAAGCCGGAAGCTCCGATCCTGATGTTCGATCAGCTGATCGTCGGCAACGAGGAGAAAGAGGAAAAAGACAGGACCAACCTGCCCGAGCAGGAAGAGATCTTCGAATACCGCCTGCTGCGCGACCAGATGGCCTGGTTCGGGCGGCATTATCCCGATGCCGGCCGGATTTCCCGGCTCGACGTGCCGCTTCTGTCCGGTCCGGCCGTGGTCACCTGCGACAATTCCGACTTCGACACCACCCGTGACGATGCCGACCGGGTCGGCGTGCTGTTTTCCGTGCCGTTCTTCGGGCCGGACGGCAAACTGAAGGGGGCCATCACCGCCGTCGTCCGCAGCAACGCCCTGCGCGACCTGATGCCGTCGGGCAACTTCGCCGTGGTCAACACCGCCTATGACGTCGCGGTGGCCGGCCCGGATGGCGGTCAGGCCGAAACATCGTGGGAGATTGTGAAGCGGGGGCAGCCCGATGCCGGGCTGCTGTTCTCGCAGGTTTTTCCCGCCTCGGTGAAGGATGCGCGCGGCAGCTGGGTCCTGTGGGCGGGCGCGCCGGATTCGGTGTTCCTGACCGGGCCCGAGGTCCGGACGGTCCGGTCCTTCACCCTGATCGGCTATGGGTTTTCCGCCTTCCTGACCCTGGGGCTGCTGAGCGTGCTGCATCTGACCCGCCGCGCCGCCCAGACGAAGCTGCGTCACCAGGAAGAGGCGGCCCGGCATGCCGCGGCGGAAGAGGCGCGCCAGCGTCACGTGCAGGAGGAGCGGGCCGCCACCCTCAAGCTGGCCGAGGCCGAGCGGCGCCGGACGCTGCTGGCGATGGCCGATGCCCTGGAAAGCTCGGTGGGCGGCATCGTCGCCAGCGTCGTCGAGGCGGCCAACGACCTGCGCGTCAGCTCCGCGCAGATGGTCACCACCGCCCACGTCGCCAGCGAGAAGGCGGTCTCCGTCTCGTCGGCGGCGCAGCAGGTCAATTGCAACGTCCAGGTGGTCGCCGCCGCCAGCGACGAGCTGACTTCGTCCATCGGCGAGATATCCCAGCAGGTCGAACATTCACAGGACGTCGCCCGCCACGCCGAACTGCAGGCCGCCAAGACAACCGAGCTGATGCGCAACCTGGCCGACAGCGCCAGCGTCATCGGCGAGGTGGTCAACCTGATCAGCGGCATCGCCAGCCAGACCAATCTGCTGGCCCTGAACGCCACCATCGAGGCCGCCCGTGCCGGCGAGGCCGGCAAGGGCTTCGCCGTGGTGGCCAACGAGGTCAAGAGCCTGGCCAACCAGACCGCCAAGGCAACGGACCAGATCGCCAGGCAGGTGGCTGCGGTGCAGCAGAACACCGAAAGCGCCGTCGCCGCCATCGGCGACATCGTCGGCACCATCCGCGAGATGAGCGCCATCAGCACCGGGGTCTCGGGCGCCGTCACCGAACAGATCGCCACCAGCCGCGAAATCGCCCGCAACGTGGCCGAGGCGGCCGGCGGCACCGGCAGCGTCTCCCAATCCATCTGCGTCGTCGAGGCGGCGGCCGGCGATACGGTCGCTGCCGCCAATCATATCAACGACCTGTCGTCGGGGCTGGTCAGTCAGTCGGAGCACCTGTCCACCGATGTCCAGGCCTTCCTGGCCACGGTGCGCGCCGATCCGTAGACCGGAGGGCCGTCGCCGGTAAATCGGCACTGTCCACTCCCATTTGGTACTGGTGGTGAAATCAGGCGGGTCTAATCTTTCCGATGGGGCATGTGCGCAAAGGCCGAATTCCGGACCTTGTTCCGACATGCCGGTGACTGGGCATCACATGGCCGAGCGAACATCCGACGACATCTTGCAGCCGATCAGCGACAGCGACATCGATTCCCTCTATGTCCTGCCGCTCGACATCCTGCCGCTGGAAACCCCGGCGCTGAAGCGGTCGCGGCTGATCAAGAATGTCCGCCTGAAATGTGCGGTCGAAGTTTTCTGGGACCAGCAATCGGGGTCGGGCCAGATCGACATCGAAGCCCTGCCGGGGCTTTTCAACTGGCAGACGGCCAGCGTGCATCCCGATCTCAGCATTCTGCGCCGGATATCGATCCTGCCCAGTTTCGATGTCTATTCGCTCCGGATTTCCCTGCGTGAGCAGGGCATCCCCGTGAACGATTATGCGGCTCTCAGGCTGTCGCCCCAGAAAGAGGCCGAGCTTTCCAAGTACATGTTCAAGTGCACCAAGCCCCTGATCAAGGCAATCTATGCCAATGACGATTATTGCGAGGGGACATTTGAAGATCTGATGCGCCTATTTCGTGATCCTGACGTTGAAAATGCCCGTAATCGTCTGGAATCTATGGCCCGTGCCTTGGGGATCAATGTCTCTGAGATACCGAGTTTCATCGAGAATTATGGAGATACGTTTCTGTCGATATCATATTTCAGGCATTGTTTTGAAAGGATCGAGCTGTACATCACATCGTGCCTGCAATCATTGACGAAGATCCGCGAGCACTTCCAACTGAAGCTGGATACCAACCTGATGGCGCTGTGCGATTCCATCGAGGAATCCATCAATCGGATCAGCGCGTCGGTGGGTGGAAGCCTTGAGACCATCGACAGGCGTGTCGCCGAATTGTGGGAACATACGTCGTCCGACGAGTTCCGTTCGGTAAAAGCCTTCATCGAAAGCTATCATCTGACCCTGGGCACGGCGTTGTGCTGCCTGACGGTCAAGATGAACGCCTTTGCCCGCATCTTTCCCAAGCCCAGCGCCAGCGGCCCGTTCCGTCTGGCCGATTTCATGATCGCCGAGATGATCCCCGGTTTTGAAATCATCCGTGGAATCGATCTCAGCCTGACCAGACCGAAGCAGCATCACCATGCCCGGGCCTAGCCGGGCGTGAAAGCGGTTTGCCAAGATGAAACTTTTCCTCCCGGCTTCCGGCTTGCTTGCAGGAATGTTCCTCGGCCGATTTCGTCCTTTCCTATCGCGCAAATAGAGGATTAAATCGGCTTCTGTACGGCGTTCTGCTGTGGGGGGCGCGATGGTCGGAATGTGCGGATACTCCAGATGACGGTCCCTGCTGCCGAAGGGGCGGTTCTGTCGACCGTGCTGATCGTTGACGACGCGCCGCAGAACCTGGCCGTTCTGGGGGAAGTCCTGCAGCCCTATTACCGGGTCCGTGCGGCCAATTCCGGGGAAAGGGCCTTGCGCGTCGCCGCCTCGCAGCCGCGGCCCGACATCATCTTGCTGGACGTCATGATGCCGGACATGGATGGGCACGCCGTGCTGCAGAGCCTGCGCGGCATGCCCGAGACCCGCGACATTCCGGTGATCTTCATCACGGCGATGGACGCTGCCGAGGACGAGGAGCGGGGGCTGGCGCTGGGGGCGGTGGATTACATCACCAAGCCGGCCATTCCGGCCATCGTTCTGGCGCGGGTCAAGACCCACCTGGAGCTGAAGCGGGCCCGCGATCGCCTGGCTTGCGAAAACGAATGGCTGGAACGCGAGGTGGCGTCGCGCATGCGCGAGAACCAGCTGATCCAGGATCTGGGGGTCCGGGCTCTGGCCTGTCTGGCCGAGGCCCGCGACAACGAGACCGGCCAGCATATCGTCCGGACCCAGGCCTATGTCGACCTGCTGGCCCGCCATCTGGCCGGCCACGACAGGTTCCGTCTGGCCCTGGCCGGCCCCCGGCGGGACATGATCGTCAAGGCGGCTCCGCTGCACGACATCGGCAAGGTGGGGATTCCCGACGCCATTTTGCTGAAGCCGGGACGCCTGACCCCGGAAGAGTTCGAGATCATGAAGGCCCATCCGCTTATCGGCGCCGCCGCCATCGGCCGGGCGATGGGGCAGGCGATGGCCCAGGGGGAGGGCTGGGCGGTGCAGCAGGCAGCCGGGGCCTTCAGTTTTCTGGAAGTGGCGCAGGAAATCTCTCAAAGCCATCATGAAAAGTGGGACGGCAGCGGCTATCCGGCCGGCCTTGCCGGCGACGCCATCCCTGTTTCGGCCCGCCTGATGGCCCTGGCCGATGTTTTCGACGCCCTGATCTGCCGCCGCGTCTACAAGGCGGCGATGCCGCTGGAACGGGCTTACGAGATCATCGCCAGTGGCCGGGGATCCCATTTCGACCCCGATGTCGCCGATGCGTTTTTCGCGTGCCGGGACCTGTTCGTCGAGATCGCCGAACGGTATGCCGATTCGGACAGTGCAGGAGATATCTCATGAAGATGCGTTTGTCCGCCCTGGTTCTGCTGGCTGGAACCGTTCTGGCGGTTCCGCCCTTGCGGCCGGCGGTGGCCGATGCCGCCGGGGCGGCTCCGGCGGCTGCGGCCAAGTTCGTCGAGGTTCCCGCCGTCGCCGCCACCCTGGAGCAGGTGCGCCACGGCGGTTTCGTGCTTTATATGCGCCACGGCCGGACCGACAATTCCAAGCCGGACCGTTTTCCCGCCGTCGATCTTGCCGATTGTTCGACCCAGCGCCCCCTGAACGAGGACGGCCGCCGGATGGCCGCCGATGTCGGCGACGCGATCCGCAAGGCGGGCCTGCCCATCGGCGAAATCCGCATCAGCCCGCTGTGCCGCGTCAAGGAGACCGCCGCCGCCGCCTTTCCGCAGCGTAGCGCCGAAATCGACGAAAACCTGATGTATACCGCCAACCTGACCGACGGGCAGAAGGCGCCGATCATCGCCAATACCCGCCGCCTGCTGTCGATGCCGGTGCCCGCGGGCAGCAACCGGCTGCTGATCGCCCACGCCCCCAATCTGATGGATCTGATCGGCTATTTCCCCAAGGAAGGGACGGTGGTGATCTTCCGTCCCAAGGGTGATGGCGGCTTCGACTATGTCGCCAGCATCCCCCCGGGTCTGTGGGACGGGTTGTTGCCCTGATCATGGTGCCGGCATGAAGCGTCGCGTCAGGAAGTCGCCGTATCTGGTGGTGTTCGTGCTGCCGGTGGCCCTGGTCACCCTGCTGGCCGGGGTGCTGAACCTGGCGTCGTTCTACGGCCTGCGCAAAAGCCACGAGGCGGCCAGCATCAACCAGTCCCAGGAAATCGAGCGTATTTCCACGGCCACCTACATCAACCAGGAAATCGCGGGGATCCAGCGGCGGGTCGCCGACGCGCTGGAGCGGGCCGGTGCCGGGCGGATCGACGAGGCCGGCGTCTATCTGATCCACACGGAAGTGGTCAACCGGCTGGCCCATGTCGAAACGCTGCTGCCGACCCTGTGGAATTCCGGTTCGACCGGCAGCAATCTTGACGGGGCCGTCGCCGATTTCAACGCCTACCGCAACTTCATCGTCACCGCCACCGATCTGGCCGCCATCGATCCGCCCAATGCGATGCGCTACGCCTATCGGGCCGCCAACGCCTATCTGGCCCTGTCGGAACATACCCACGCCCTGGCCGCCGCCATCGCCGTCGACGCCGCCGAACGGGGCGAGAGCCAGGCCGAGGCGTTTCAGACCCATTCCGCCAAGATCGCCGTGGTCGGCGGGGGGCTGGTGGCCGTCATGCTGCTGCTGTGGCTGGCGGCCGGGCGGTGGGCGTCGCGCCGGCTGGGCAGCCTGACCGCCGCCCTCGAGGATCTGGCCGCCGACAATGTCGATCCGCCGTCCCTGCCGGTGGTCCAGTCCATCAGCGGCAATCAGCGCAGCGTGCTGTCCGACATGGCCCAGGCCATCCTGGCTTTCCGCGAGGCGATCATCGCCCGCCGGGCCGCCCAGTTCAGCCTGGGCGAGCGGATGAAGGAACTGTCCTGCCTTTACGATGTGTCCCGGATCACCGAGCGGGACGACATCTCCATCGACGCCATGCTGGATGCCGTCGCCGCCCGCCTGCCCGCCGCCCTGCGCTATCCCGAGCGGGCGGTCGGCTATGTCCGCCTGGGCTGGACGGTCTATGGCCGGGTGGGCGCCGGCGCCCGCCACGAAGCGACCTTTCCCGGCGGCGACGGGCTGGTCGGCCATGTCGGCATCGCCTATGACGGCCCGCTGCCCGATGCCGACCCCCAGGTCTTCCTGGACGAGGAGCGCGCCCTGCTGGATGCCGTCGCCGCGCGCCTGGGGGCGGCCATCGAACGCACCCGGGCGGCCAAGCTGGAAAACGACACCAAGGCGCTGATCGACGCCGTGGTGTCCGAAGCCCCCGACGCCATCGAACTGGTCGATGCCGAAACCCTGCATTTCGTCGAGGTCAACAAGGCCAGTTGCCGCCTGTTGGGCTACAGCCGCGACGAAATGCTGTCGATGTCGCTGTCCGACATCCAGGGCCGGATGGACCGCGACCAGCTGGTCGCCCGGATCGGCGACATCGCCAAGGTCGGTTCGGCCCAGTTCGAAAACCGTCATCGCTGCAAGGACGGCAGCTATCTCGACGTCCAGGTCAGCGTCAGGGCCATCCGCCAGAACGACCGGGATTATCTGGTCGGGGTCTGGCGCGACATCACCGCGGAAAAGGCGGCCTCGAAGCAGATCCGCCAATTGTCGCTGGCGGTCGAGCAAAGTCCGGAAAGCATCGTCATCACCAACCTCGATGCAGAGATCGAGTATGTCAACGAGGCCTTTTCCCGCAAGACCGGCTACAGCCGGGCCGAGGTGCTGGGGCAAAATCCCCGGGTCCTGCAATCGGGGCTGACCCCGCCCGAGATCTTTGCCGATCTCTGGGCCACCCTGCAGCGCGGCGAGGCGTGGCAGGGCGAGCTGCTCAACCGCCGCAAGGACGGCACCCCGTATGTCGAACTGGCCAATATCGCTCCGGTCCGCCAGCCCGACGGCCGGATCACCCACTATCTGGCCATCAAGGAAGACATCACCGACAAGAAGCGGATGGCCGAGGAATTGCGGCGTCACCGCGACCATCTGGAACAGCTGGTCGCCGACCGGACCGCCGAACTGATCGCCGCCAGCCAGGAACAGCAGGCCATCTTCGATTCGGCGACGTCGGGCATCTTTCTGGTCAAGGACCGCGTGCTGCAGCGGTGCAATGCCCGTCTGCACGAAATATTCGGCTGGCCACCGGGCGAGATGGTCGGCAAGGAAACCAGCATCTGGTACCCCGACCGGGAAACCTGGCTGCTTGCCGTCCGGGCCTACGGGGAAATCTGGGGCGGCCGGACCCATCGGCGCGAACAGCAGCTGATGCGGCGCGACGGCAGCATGTTCTGGGCCAGGTTGACGGCGCATGCCATCGACATCGACGATCCGGCCAAGGGATCGGTGTGGGTGATCGACGACATCACCGCCGAGCGCGCCGTCGTCGAGGAGATGAGCAAGGCCCGCACGCTGGCCGAGGACGCGGCCCGCATCAAGTCGGACTTCCTGGCCAACATGAGCCACGAGATCCGCACCCCGATGAACGCCATCATCGGCCTGACCCATCTGCTGCGGCGCAAGATCACCGACCGCCGGCACAGCGAGCAACTGGGCAAGATCGCCACCGCCGCCCACCATCTGCTGAACATCATCAACGACATCCTGGATCTGTCGAAGATCGAGGCCGGAAAGCTGAAACTGGATTTCACCGATTTCGAGCTTGAACGCGTCGTCGACACCGTCTGCACCCTGATCCGCGACAAGGCGGAAGCCAAGGGAATCGAGCTGGTGGTCGCCATGCATGCGGTGCCGCCCGCTTTGCACGGCGACGGGCTGCGTCTGGGGCAGATCTTGCTGAACTTCGCCAGCAATGCCGTCAAATTCACCGAACAGGGCTGTGTCGCCTTGCGCGGCAGGGTCCTGGACAGCGACCAGGACGGGTTGCGGGTCCGCTTCGAGGTGACCGACAGCGGCATCGGTCTCAGTCCGGAACAGCAGGGCCGACTGTTCCAGGCCTTCGAGCAGGCGGACAGCTCGACCACCCGCAAATATGGCGGCACCGGGCTGGGATTGGCCATTTCCCGGCGGCTGGCCGAAATGATGGGCGGTCGCATCGGCGTCGACAGCGCCCTGGGGCAGGGCAGCACCTTCTGGGTCGAAATTCCGCTGCGGCACGCCCAGACCTGTCCGGTGCGGCCGGACCGGACGGTGATCGCCAGCGGTCTGCGGGCCTTGGTGGTCGACGATCTGGCGGATGCGCGCGATTCCCACGCCGGATTGCTGGATATGCTGGGGCTGCAGGTGACCTGCGTCGCCGATGGTGCCGCCGCCCTGGCCGCGGTCGCCGCCGCCGATGCCGGCGGTCAGCCCTTCGACATCTTGCTGGTGGACTGGCAGATGCCGGGACTGGACGGGCTGGACGTCGGCCGCCGTCTGGCCTCCATGCCGCTGTCGCGCCAGCCGGCCCGCCTGCTGGTCACCGCCTACGGCGAGGGCGTGGCCGAGGATGTGCGCGCAGAGACCGGATATTTCGATGTTCTGCAAAAACCGCTGGTGCCGTCGTCCCTGTTCGACGCCCTGCAGGACACCCTGTCCGGGCAGCACCGGATCGTTGCCGGCCTGACCGCCGGCGAGGCCGAGCGGCGGCTGCGCCGCTATGGCGGCGGGCGGGTCCTGCTGGCCGAGGACAATTTCATCAACCAGGAAGTCGCCCTGGAACTGCTGGTGGCCGTCGGGATGGACATCGATGTCGCCGAAAACGGCAAGGCCGCCGTCGACATGGCCGCCGAGGGTCCCTACGACATCATCCTGATGGACATGCAGATGCCGGTGATGAGCGGTCAGGAGGCCACCCGCCTGATCCGCGCCCTGCCGGGGCACGAGGTCACGCCGATCCTGGCGATGACGGCCAACGCGTTCGCCGAAGACCGGCAGGCCTGCCTGGATGCCGGCATGAACGACCATATCGCCAAGCCGGTGGATCCCGAAGTCCTGTATCGGGCTCTGCTGCGGTGGCTGCCGATGCCGGCTGCCGGCGGCGAGGACGATGGGGCCGGCACTCCCGATGAAGCGCCAAGCCGGCCCGCGCCGGTCGACCGGACGGTGCGGGCCCGGCTGGAAGCCATCGACGGACTGACCGTCGCGGCCGGCCTGCTGGCTGCCGGCGGGCGGGAAGAACTGTATCTGCGCCTGTTGACCCGGTTCGTCGATTCCCAGGTTCCGGACGAAGTGCGGTCGCTGGTGGAACGCGGCGACTTCGATGGCGCCCGGCGGGCGGCCCATACCTTGAAGGGGGTTGCCGCCACCCTGGGGGCGCACCGGGTGCGGGATGATGCCGCCGCCCTGGAAATGGTCCTGCAGGCTCCCGCCGGGATCGATCCGGCCGACCTGCGGCTGCGGAGCGGCCGGCTGGATTCCGGGCTCGCGCGTCTGTGCGCCGACATTCGTCAGGCCCTGCCGGCCGCGGTCCCTGCCGGCGGCGAGGAACCCGCCCCACGGGATTGGGCCAAGGCCCGTGATCTGGTCGGCCGTCTGGACGGGTTGCTGGCGGTCGACGACATGACCGCCGCCGCCGTTTTCCGGGAACATCAGGCATTCCTGGCCGCGGTCCTGGGGCGCCATGCCCCGGTGGTCGCCCGCCATCTCGACGGTTTCGCCTTCGAAGAGGCGCTGTCGGCCTTGCGCCAGGCCGTCGCCGAAAATCCCGCCCTTTCCGAAGACGATGGGGCCGGGCGGCGGGAATGAACCGGCTCGGTTTCGTCGTGTCCCTGTCGCGGATGGCTGGCCCGTATCCTGCGCCTTCCGGGCCGGGGCCGGCTGCGGCAAGAGGAGGCCCCGGCGTGGCGTGGTGCGGTTTTGCCGGTGCCGTGGCTCTGGCGTGCCTGTCGAGCACGGCTGCAGCCGATCCGGTGCCGTTCCGGCCGTTTCCCACCCCCACTTTCGTCGAAACCAGATTTCTGCAGCGCCATGCCGGCGAGGATCTGCCCCCGCCCATGCTGTTGCCGCAGATGGCCTGGGCGCCGGTTTCGCTCCCCGCGCGCGGGCCGGTTCCCGAAGAATGGTCGGCACCGCGCAAGGCGCTGGCGGCCGGTGCCGACACCAGCGTCATCGCCGGTTCGGACGGCATCGGCGATGCCGCCACCATCGGCACCGTCACCCGCCGCGATCTGGGGGATACCACGATCTGGGCCGGCATCCGCGGCGATCAGGTCAATCCCTATACCGATGGGGGCAATGCCCGGGTCGCTTACAGTTATGAACGCCTCAACACCCAGATGGCGGTCAGCCACCGCTTCCGTCCCGGCTCCCGGCTGACCGTCTTCGGGCTGCGCGACGGGATCGAGGAGGGGCGGACCCCGCATTCCTCGGTCGACACCCCGCAATTTCAGCGTGGACAGGGAAACCTGCTGCTGGACCATGCTCCGGCGGCCGGACCGTTCGACCGTGTCGAGGCGGCGGCCAGCATCTCCACCATCACCTATGCCTCGGACAATTGGTCGCTGCGCAGTCCCGGCGCGCTGGGCCTGCGCTACGAAGGCGACTGGATCACCTATCGCGGGCTGGTGCGGGGCGAGTTCACCTCCGGGGACTGGCGCAACAGCCTGACCGCCGACGTCAACCGTTCGCAGACCCTGACCGTGTTCGACACCCGTTTCGCGACCCAGGGGCGGTCGTCCTATCGTCTGCCCGATGTCGAAACCACCCAGGCGGGGGTGGCCTGGAGCGCCGTCACCGCACCGCAGCCCGGCGACGCTCTGTCTGCTGGCCTGCGTCTGGATGCCGTCCAAAGCCGCGCCGCGATGGCCCATGCCGTGCCATCGGCCAGCGGAAACGCCGCGGCTCTTTTCAACATTTCTCCCCAGCAGCTTTACGACGCCTATTACGGAGCCGGAATCGGCAACGATCCGTTCGACGTCAATCTCAGCGGCCGGGCGCAGTACCGGCGCAGCATCGGGGACGGCGCCATCTACGGCGAAATCCGCCGTCTGGTCCGGACCCCCGATTCCGGCGAACGCTTCTACGGCAGTTCCGGCCCCGCCGCCTTCATCCAGGTCGGCAATCCCGGGCTGTCCCCCGAGGCCCACCACGCCGTGGAATTGGGCGGCGACCGCAAGGGGGCTGCGTGGCAGCTGTCCGGCAAGGTCTGGTATGATCGCGTTGCCGGTTTCATCACTCCCGACCGGGCCCGCGGACAGGACGGCATCCTGCGAAGCGACGCGGGCATCGTCTACCGCAATGTCGACGCCTACCTTGCGGGGGCCGGCCTGGATGGACGCTGGGGGCTGGCCGATGGCCTGGGGGCGCGGATGAAGCTGGCCTGGATGCGTGGCGGCAATCTCAGCGACCATCGCCCGCTCTACCAGATAGCGCCGTTGCAGGGGGAGGCGGTCATCGAACATCGCCGCACCGTCGGGCCGGACCTGGCGTTCAATGCCGGCGCCAGTCTGCGCTTCGCCGCGGGCCAGCATCGGGTCGACGATTCCACCGCGACCGGCTCGGCTCAGGATACCGGGGGGCCGACCGGCGGTTACGGGCTCGTCGACCTGTTCGCCGGGCTGGTCGCCGCCGATCGGTTCGCCGTCACCTTGGGAATCGCCAACCTGCTGGACAAGCGGTACCAGATGCATGTCAACCCGCTGCCGCAGGGCGTCACCACCCAGCCGCTTGCGGCGCCGGGGCGCAGCCTGTTCCTGACGGCGACGATGACCTTCTGACGGGCGTGCCGCGGCCGGTGGGAATCAAATGTGCCGGATGAAATCCATCCGCACATCTGCGATAATCGAACGTGCGGCATCGTTGCGGGAAGCCTGCCGCAATCGACGGATGTCGGCGCGGGGGGCTCTTCGCGCTTGCCGTCGTCGCCCGTTTCGGGCATCGGTTTCGTTGGTGGTCGCGGACCGTCAGGGCTGCGGGCCGGGTGTGTCGAAGGGGGAGTTATGCTGAAGACGGCGTGGAAATGGGTAGCGGCCATGATGCTTGGACTGGCTGCGCCGGCGGTTGCCGCCGATGGAGCGGACGGGGCGTCCGCCGAGTCTTTCCGGATCGGGGTGGCCCCGCATACCAGCGCCAGGGTGATCATCGAACAGTACCAGCCGGTTCGTGCCGCCCTGCAAAATGCCCTGGGCGTTCCGGTGGAAATCATCACCGCGCCGGACTTCACCGAATTCGCCCGTCGAGCCCTGGCCCTGGAATACGACATGGCCATAACCACCGCCCACCAGGCGGAATTGCTGCGTGCCGATGCCGGATACCTGCCGGTGGTGACCTATGCCGCCGATTTCCGCGCCGTCATCGTGGTTCCGGCCTCGGTGCGCCTGCCCAGCCCGAAGGCGCTGGACGGCACCACCGTCCTGGGGCTCAATCCCTCGTCCCTGGTCACCCTGTGGGGGCTGCACTGGCTGAAGGACAACGGGGTCGCCGTCAAGTCGGTGCGCCATGTCAGCGCCGCCGACAGCGTGGCGCAATTGCTGCTGGCCGGCGACGGCGCGGCCGGGTTCATGTCGCTGGCCAATTTTCAGAAGCTGCCGCCGCCGATCCAGGCCCAATTGCGCATGGAAGTGCAAAGCCAGCCCATCCCCGGCCGGGTCTACATGCTGAACCGGGATCAGGGTGGGCGCCTGGAAAAGATCAAGGCTGCCCTGGCCGGCTTCGCCAAAACCCCGGAAGGCAAGCGTTATTTCGACGACAACAAGCTGGAGAACTACCAGCCCATCACGGTGGCCGACCTGCAAAGCATGGGCAAGTTCGCCGATGAGGTCCGCCAGGTTCTGAAGGAAGGAGCGAAATGATCCTGCGCTTGCGCTGGTGCGGGACGATCCGCAGCAGGCTTCTGGTTGCCGCGATATGCGTCGAAGCGTTCATGCTGACGCTGCTGGTGACCAACAGTGTCCGCCTGCTTTACGGTTCCCTGTCCAGTCAGGCGCAAAGTCATGCCGATCAGGTGGCGCCCGTTCTCAACGCCGCCCTGGTGGCGCCGCTGGTGCAGCGCGACTATGCCACCTTGCAGGCGATCCTGGCGGAAAGCCACGCCGTTCAGGGGTTCGAGTATCTGGCCGTGCTGGACAATCGCGGCAAGGTGGTGGCGATCAGCGGCTGGTCTCCTGAAAAGGACCTGCCCGAGCCCGATCGGAACTTCACCCTGGAAAGCAAGGACGGCCGGGCGCGCTATGACGTGTTGCGTCCGATCGTCCTGGCCGGCCAGTCCCTGGGGACCTTGCGGTTCGGCCTGGGCCTGAACCACATCGTCGAGGCCCGGCAGGCGCTGGTGGCGCAAGGAATCGGCATCGCCATCGGCGAAATCGCCCTGTCCGCCGGATTGCTGATCGCCCTGGGACTGTGGCTGACCCGTCATCTGTCGATTCTGACCCGGGCCAGCGAGGCGGTCGCCAACGGCGACTTCAGCACCATCGCCGAACCCCAGGCCAACGACGAGGTCGCCCGTCTCAGCCGGGCGTTCAACGCCATGTCGCGGGCGGTGAACGACCGTGTCGGACAGTTGCAGGAAGCCCTGCGTCACAATGCCGAGACCGCCTCGACCCTGGACCGCGAGCGGGCACGTCTGCTGTCGCTGCTGTCGGCGATGGAATTCGGCGTGCTGTTCGTCGATCCCGACGGCCGGATCGCCTATGCCAATCCGGCCCTGATCGAATCCCTGCGCCTGCCCGCCGATGCCGTCGGCCATTCCTTGCGGCAGATCCTGGAGAATTCTTCCTGCCGGATCGAGCCCCCGCATGTCGACGCCCTGTGCGAAAGCGGACAAAGCGGGGAATTCCGCCTGTCCGACGGGCGGATCATCACCTATCGCGCCTTCCCGGTCCTGGCAAGCCAGGGCGGCGGCGGGCGGCTGTGGACCTTCCTGGACGTGTCGGCCTCGCGTCAGGCGGCCCAGCAACTGATCGCCGCCAAGGAAGCCGCCGAGGCGGCCAACCAGGCCAAGGCTGCCTTCCTGGCCACCATGAGCCACGAAATCCGCACCCCGATGAACGGGGTGATCGGCATGACCGGGTTGCTGCTCGACACCGCCCTGAGCGTCGAACAGCGCCACTTCGCCACCACCATCCGCGATTCGGCCGAGTCCCTGCTGTCGGTCATCAACGATATCCTGGATTTCTCCAAGATGGAGGCCGGGAAGCTCGAACTGGACCATACCGAGTTCGAGATGCTGCCCCTGGTGGAAAGCATCGTCGACATCCTGGCCCCGCGTGCCCACGCCAAGGGAATCGAGATCGCCAGTCTGGTCGATCCCGGCATCCCGTCGCTGCTGCGCGGCGATCCCAGCCGGCTGCGGCAGATTCTGATGAATTTGGCCGGAAACGCGGTCAAGTTCACGCCCGGGGGCGGCGTCTCCATCGAGGTCAGGGTCGGCGGACGCGAGGCCGGCCGCATCATGGTGACCTTCGAAATCCGCGACAGCGGCATCGGCATTCCCAAAGATGCGCATGACCGCCTGTTCACCATGTTTTCGCAGGTCGACGCCTCCACCGCCCGGCGGTACGGCGGAACCGGGCTGGGGCTGGCGATCAGCAAGAAGCTGGCCGAGATGATGGGCGGCAGCATCGGGTTCGAAAGTGAAAGCGGGCGGGGCAGCCGCTTCTGGGTCGCCGTCGGGCTGGACCACTACTGGACGCGGATCCCCATGTGGACATTCAGCGCCGTCGTGAGCGTGGCCCTGGTGGCGGCAGACCCTCTCCACAACGCGCTCTGGGCCATCGCTGCCGTCTTTGTCGCGGCGCTGATCGAGTGGATTGTGATCCCTGGCATAGTGCCGCCATCGTACGCGCTGGTGCCGCCTGCTGGTGACGGCGACGCTCAGCAGGAGCAGCAGCCGCAGCAGGTTGCGCCAGCCGAAGGCGCGGCGGATGAGCCGCAGCTCGGCGGCTTGCTAGTGGACAGGCTGTCCACTTGCTTTTGGTGGTGCGAATTTTTGTGCGCCCCCAACTTTGCGATTTATGTGTGCCTCATGCACAGCGGCAGGGACGTCTTCTTTGTGCTGGTCGTGATCTTGCTGGGCTCGACCGTGGGCGGCCTCGGTCTGCGTCTGTACTGGAGCGGCAGCGAAGGGGGGTCTGCCTCCAAGGCGCAGTTCGGCGACACGATGCAGCGCATCGCGTGGCTCGGGGTTCTGGCCTCGTCGTTTGCACTGCTGTCCCTCGCAGGGATCTACTACAGGGACACGGATCTCTTTGTGATGGACGCAGGGTCTGTCAACCTGCTGAGCATGACGATTTTGATCGGGCTCCTTCAGTGGCCCGGCGCGCGAGACTCCGGTGTAACCTTTTGGTTGCAG
>CAJANN010000320.1 GCA_903941095.1 uncultured Rhodospirillaceae bacterium
AATCTCATTCAACAAATGAACCCCCAGTGGCGCGATCTCTGCGAAGACATTGCCTGACGGCTCCCGTCGGTTGGATGCCCGCCTGCGCGGGCATGACGTCAAAAATTTACCCTTCCGTAACCTGAGTTCGGAGCCCTGCCGTTACACGGCTTCCGGCGGTTCCGGCGCCGTAACCATCGGGGTCTTCAGGTCGTATTCCACTTCGACGATGTCGCCATCGACGATCTTGGTCTGCACGAATCCCAGATGCTGAACGAATTTCAGCATGCGGGTATTGTCGCGCAGGACCTGACCCACAATCTTGCCCGTTCCGCGGTCCCGGCAATATTCGATCATTTTGACCAGCAGCCGCTTGCCCAGTCCCGATCCCTTGAGGTCCGAACGGACGACCACGGCGAATTCCGCGGCTTCGTTGTCGGGGTCGGTGACGGTGCGCACCACTCCCAAGGTTTCCCGGCTGCCATCGGGGTTGCTGAGCTCGCCGATGAACGCCATTTCGCGGTCATAGTCGATCTGGGTCAGCCGGGCCATTTCGCTGTGCGGCAGCTCATGCACCAGGCCGAAGAAGCGGAACCGGATGTCTTCCGAGGTCAGCTTGGAAACGAAGACGTGATGGTTGGGTTCGTCTTCGGGGCGGATGGGGCGCAGCATCACCGGACGCCCGTCGGTCATGGTGAAAATCTCTTCCTGTTCCGCCGGATAGGGGCGGATGGCCAGACGCTCGTCGTGGGCGCGGGATGCGGCCACTTTGATCGCGGCATCCAGGGCCAGGACGCCGGTGGCGTCGCAACGCAGCGGATTGATGTCCAATTCGGTGATTTCCGGGATGTCGACGATCATCTGCGACACCCTGATCAAGGTGGTGTGCAAGGCATCGACGTTGGCCGGAGGGCGTCCGCGATAGCCCTTCAGCAGGCGGGACACCCGGGTCCGTTTGACCAGCTCTGCCGCCAGATTGACATTCAGCGGGGGCAGGGCGACCGCCCGGTCGCCGATGACTTCCACCGCAACGCCGCCCTGGCCGAACAGGATCACCGGGCCGAACAGGCGGTCGGTGGCGACACCGACGATCAGTTCCAGGGTTCCGGGCTTTCTGACGACCATAGGCTGGACCGTGAATCCTTCGATCCGGGCGTCGGGATAGGTGGCCTTGACCCGGTCCAACATGGCGTAGGCGGCCTTTTCCACCTCGAACGGGCCGTCCAGGTTAAGGACCACGCCGCCGACGTCGGATTTGTGGACGATATCCGGCGACAGGATCTTCAGGGCGACGTCGCCGCCCAGGTCCTTGGCGATGCGGCTGGCTTCGGCCGGATTGCGGGCGATGCGGGTTTCGACCGTGGGAATGCCATAGGCCGACAGCACGCTTTTCGCCTCGGCCTCGGTCATCATGGTGTCGTGGCGGGCCAGGACGCCGGCGACGATCTGCCGAGCCCGGGGCGTGTCGGGAATGAAGTCCGCCGCCGCCGAGGCGGGGACTTCCATCAGCATTTCCTGGTTGCGGCGGTATTCCAGCAGGTGCAGATAGCCCTGAACGGCGGCTCGCGGCGTCTCGAAGGTCGGCACGCCGGCGTCCGAGAACATTTTCCGGGCGTGGGCCACCTTGGCGCTGCCGGCCCAGCAGGTCATGATGTTGGCCCGCGGCTTGTCCCGGAAGACCTTGATCACCGCCTCGGCGACCTCATCCGGGTCGGAAATGGCGGTGGGGGCGTACATCACCAGGACGGCGTCGATGCACTTGCAGTCCAGCAGGGCCGTAAGGGTCTGGGCATAACGCTTGCCGTCGGCATCCCCGACCACGTCGATGGGATTGCCGTGCGACCAGTTCGGCGGCAGGATGGCGTCGAGCTTCTCGACCACCTCCAGCGGCAGGTCGGCCAGTTCTCCGCCGCCATCGGCCAGATCATCCGAGGCGATCACCCCGATGCCGCCGCCATTGGTGACGATGGCCAGACGCTGCCCCTTCATCGGCCGCGAACGCGCCAGGGTTTCCACCGCCCCGAAGATTTCTTCGATATCTTGCACCCGCAACATGCCGGCGCGGCGGATGGCTGCGTCGAAGACCATATCCGATCCGGCCAGGGTGCCGGTGTGCGAACTGGCGGCCTGGGCCCCTTCGGCGGAACGCCCGGCCTTGATGACCAGCAACGGCTTGTTGCGGGCCGCGGCCCGGGCCGCGGACATGAAGTTGCGGCGCTGGTCGATGCTTTCCATGTACAGCAGGATCGCCCGGGTGTGCGGATCACTGCCCAGATAATCCAGGACATCGCCAAATCCGACATCGGCGGAATCGCCCAGATGGATGAAATGGGAAAAGCCGATCCCCTTGGCGCAGGCCCAATCCAGGACGGTGGTGCACAGGGCGCCCGACTGCGAGACGAAGGCGATCTTGCCGGGCAGGGCGTTTTCAGGGGCAAAGCTGGCGTTCAGGCGGATGCCGGGAACCAGCATGCCCATGCTGTTGGGACCCAGCAGGCGGATGCCGGCGCGCTTGGCCTCGGCCTTGGCCGCCTCAAGGCAGCTGACGCCGTTCGCGTCGACGGACTGGTGCAGGGCAGGGGTCAGAATGCAGGCGGCGCCGGCGCCTTTCAGGCCCAGGGCGCGGATCACGTCGGGCACGGTCTGCGCCGGGGTGCAGATCATGGCGAGGTCGGGCGCCTGCGGCAGGCTGTCCACGTCGGCATAGGCCAGGACGCCGCCGACGGACTTGTGGTCGGCGGTGACCGGCATGATCGGCCCTGCGAAATCCGCCTGCAGCAGATTGCGCATCACCACGGACCCGGGAGCTTTGGCCTGGTTGGTGGCGCCGATCACGGCCACGGATTGCGGACGGAACAAGGCCCGAAGATTGTGCACGCTCATGACGCCCCCTGAATGTCACATATGTTGCGGGGGCACTGTACGCCGCCCCCTTGTGCAGTGCAACATGGGTGGCGGCATGACGGCCATGTTGCATCGGTGGCGGATTGTAGCATCTGATTGTGAAATGCTGCGGCCCGTGGGAATATGCCGCAACGCAGCAATCGGCTGGAGGAGAGAATTTATGGTCGAGATGATGGAAAACCGCACCTGGAATGAAATCCGGATCGGCGATCAGGCAAGCTTGACCCGTACCTGCAGCTCGGAAGACGTCGAACTGTTCGGGGTGGCCACCGGCGACCTCAATCCTACCCACTACATCGCCGAGCAGGCGCAAAGCCTGGCCAACCACCGCAAGGTTCTGGCCCATTCCCTGTGGGGCGGCTCGCTGCTGTCGGCGCTGCTGGGCAACGAATTGCCCGGACCGGGAACCGTCTACAAGGGGCAGGACTTCGAATTCATCCAGCCGGTCGAAGTCGGCGACACCCTGACCGTCACCATTACCGCCGCCAGCAAGGAAGCTCCCGCCAACGTCTCGTTCGACTGCATCGCCATCAACCAGCGTGGCGAAACGGTCTTCCGGGGGCAGGCCCGCGTTCTGGCGCCGACCACCAAGGTGATCCAGCCCCGGGTCGAGTTGCAGGAAGTGTCGCTGCATCGTCGCCACCATGTGTTCGAGGATCTG
>CAJANN010000321.1 GCA_903941095.1 uncultured Rhodospirillaceae bacterium
CCTGGATTCGGAGCCCTGCGTGTAACGGTCAGCCTCTTGCCCCTGCTGTGCTTTTGCCGCAGAATAAGGTCGGAGCACGGTCCAGGGGGGGTTAGGCGGAAATGTCGCTGGCAACAATCGTCGGGTTTCTTGCCGGCATCGTGCTGTTTCTCGGCTCGATCTTCATTTCTACCAACAACTACCTGGCATTCGTCGACCTGCCCTCTTTCGTGATGGTGGTCGGGGGAACGTTTGCCTCCACCTTCATTTCATATGAACCGCGGTATGTGCTCCAGGCCTTCCGCCTGATGGCCTCTATTTTCTTCGCGCCCAAGATCCAGCGCGGCGTTCTGCAGGGTGAGGTTGCCCGCTGCATTCGTTGGGGATACATGATCCAGAAGTCAGGCATGAGCGCGCTCGAAGCCGATACGGCCAAACTCAAGCAGCAGGACCGCTTTCTCGGATATGCGGTCGATCTGGTGATATCGGGCTATTCGGGAGCCGAGGTGCGCAACATCCTGACCAACGCCATCGAAACTTCGTTCCAGCGCAACTGCGTTCCCGCCGACATCCTTAAAAACATGGCCGGCACCGCACCCGCCTTCGGCATGATCGGCACCCTGATCGGTCTGGTTATTATGCTGGGGCAGATGGGGTCCGACCCTGCGGCCCTCGGCCCCGGCATGGCCGTTGCGCTGATCACCACCCTTTACGGCGTACTGCTGCCCCGTCTGATTCTGCTGCCGGCCGCCAGCAAAATTCAACAGCGGGAAGAGATTGTCCGCTTCCGAAACTACTTGGTGGCGGAAGGGTTGTGCTTGCTGGCTGAACGCAAAAGTCCCAGGTTCATTCAGGATTCCATGAACAGCTTCCTAGACCCGTCGATTCATTTTGATATCGACAAGCAGATGAAAAATAAATGAGCCGGTTCCAGAAAAAATCGGAAGAAGTCGATTCCAGCTGGATGGAAACCTATGGTGACATGGTCACCCTTCTTCTGTGCTTCTTTATCCTCATGGCTTCCGTTTCGAAGGTTGATTCCGTCCTTTACGAGCAAGTGCAATCCGGCATGACGTCAGAGATGGGGAAACATCCGTCTCAACGCCCCATTGAAACTCTGAAAAACGAGTTGTCCGAAGTCATCAATGCCATGAGTCAGGGGGGCGAGGCCGCCGACGTCGGAACCGACGACCGCGGGGTGGTGCTGAACCTGGATTCGGGGGCGATGTTCACGGCCGGGGCCGCCGATATCAAGCCCGAAATGATGACGATCCTGCGGGAGCTGACCGCTACCCTGACCAACCCCCGGTTCGAGACCTACCGCTTCGAAATCCAGGGCCATACCGACGATACCCCGGTCAAGAGCGCGGCATTCCCGTCGAATTTCGATCTGGCCGCCGCCCGCGCCCTGGCCACCATGCGGGCCCTGGCCAGTCTGGGATTGCCGCCGGAACGCATGACCATCGCCTCGTTCGGCCAGTTTGCGCCGCGCGTGCCCAACCGCCGGGAAGACGGAACGGCCCTGCCGGTCAACCAGGCCCTGAACCGCCGCGTCGCCATTCACGTCTATCCGCGCTGATATCAGGTCGACACCGCCCCTCTATCCCGTTGAACTGTCCGGATAGGCAGAGGGTTCGGCCATGCCCGGATCATCGGCTCGACCACACGGAGCGGGCATGGTCTCGGCAGCCAGCCATTCCAGGAAAGCCGGATTCCCGTCGCCGATCGGGACAGAGACGATGCAGGGACATGTGTAGGGGTGGAGAGCCCGCACGCGGTCAATCAGCAAAGCCGACAAATCCGCCCTGGTCTTGAACAGCAGGGCCACCTCGCCCTCTTGATTCACCCGACCGTCCCACCAATAGACCGACAGGATCCGCCCCAGAATATTGGCGCAGGCCGCCAGTCGCTCGGTCACCACGGTGCGGCCGACGGACAAAGCGGTCTCGTCATCTGGAAACGTCACATAAATCAGCGAGAAGGCAGTCGTCATGGCAAGGAATGGTGGGCAATCACCGTCATCAGGTCAACCCCGTTCGATGCCACCACGACATGAATGGCGCCGTCAGCAACTTCCATCGCAGCCCGTCAGAATCCGCTGCAGGATAGACGCCGCCTCGGATACCCCGGTCTTTGGGGCAACCGACGGAATCGGCAGAGAAAACAACGTATGCAGTATGCCCGGCAGAGACCCGTCGAACAATTGCCCGGTCTCGATCGGCAGACATCGGGTATGGATGGCCAGCCAATCGTCGAGATGCGGTGATTCCGGCCAATCGGGCCTGGGAACGAACAGGACGGGGATGCCGGCGATGCCGGCCTCGGTGAACGTCCCATAGCCGGGCTTGGTGACGATCAGATCAACCGAGGCGGACAAGTCGCAAAAGGCGATTCCTCCGGCCTGCCAGTGCCTGAAATCGTTGCGTCCGGGCGGGGGCTCCTGGCTGGTCAGCCAAACCCACCCCGGCAGAAGCGGCCATTGTTCCAACGGCAGCGGATGCCCGATTCCACCGAAGGCGATCAGCCCCAGACGCACGGCCCCGGATATGCCCAGCGCGGTGCCGACCTCCGGGCGCCGGTTCTGCCCCGGCACGACGACCGGGTCGATATCATGCCGATGCAGAACGGTCATGGTCTGAGCCGGCCGGCATCGCAGAAAGACCGAGGCGGCAGCATAGGCCGCCCGGATCTGGCCCAGGATCTCGTCCGCTTCGGGTCGGTCCCCCAGATAATGGGCGTACATGTCGGCCCAGTTCAGAGACGACATCGCCACCGCCGGAATGCCGGCCCGCGCGGCGGCAGCCAAGGTTACATAGGGAATGTTGGCCAGAACCAGATCCGGGGCCGCCAGGGACAATCGCTCGGCCTCGCGGGCCACCAGGGCGGGAAAGTCCCGATGCAGCTCACGGTAGCCCCGAGCACTGGCGTCAAGGTCGATACTGGTCGAAGACCGCATGCGAAAGCCGAAATCGGCGATTTCAGCAACATGGGCAAAGGATTGGTAGCGACTATCCAGAAAGGCCCGATCCACTGTGGTCTGGATGGTCAGACGCAAATCAGGAATACGGCGGCGCAGTTCGGCCACCACCGGCGCCGTCATCGCCGCATGGCCATAGCCGTGCGGAGAGAGCGCCAGCCAAAGATGAGGTGCGGCCATAGCAGCCCATATACGATTGCGATGAAGAGAAATTGGTCGGAGCGGCGGGATTCGAACCCACGACCCCCAGTCCCCCAGACTGATGCGCTACCGGGCTGCGCTACGCTCCGACCGTCTTCTCGGACCGGGGAACCCCGCAGTCCGCAAGAAACTCTTTGATCCGATGATCCGGCCACCGGAAGAGGGGCGCACTATACTCAGCCCCCCGGCCCTATGCAACCCCGTTCATGAGCGTGGCTGCAGAAGCTGCCGTATTTGTTCAAGCTCACCCAGAAGCTCCTGCAATTCCAGGCGAACCGATACGGAAATCCCGCCATCCAGGGGGGCCTGCATCAACAGTTCCAGGGAATGGTCCACGCTGTCCGTGTCCTCGGACGCGTCGCCATCGGTCAGAACGAACTCATCGACGGCACACTCCCCCTCCTCTTCCTCTGCGGGCAAAGGCTCTGCCGAAGGAGCGGACGGCTCGCCCAGGGGCAGGACCAGCTCGGGCTGGATTTTGGCGGCGGCAGCCCCCGTATCCTTTCCCCCTCCCTCGCGCAGCAGCTTCTGGACACCCTTGATGGTGTAGCCTTCGCTGTACAGAAGATCCCGAATGCGGCGCAGCAGGGCGACGTCTTCCGGCCGGTAATACCGGCGCCCGCCGCCGCGCTTCAGGGGCTTGACCTGGGGGAACTTGCTTTCCCAGAAACGCAGGACATGCTGGGGGACATCCAGGTCCTCAGCAACCTCGCTGATGGTCCGAAAGGCCGCTTCGGACTTCCCCGTCCGCCGCCCCGATGCCGACGACCCACCGTCGGCGGTCATCACTTCCCGGCCTTGGCCGACGAGACAGGCCCGTCATTGACCTTTTTCTTCAGCAGCTGCGAGGGACGGAAGACCAGGACGCGCCGGGGGAGAATAGGCACCTCGTCGCCGGTCTTGGGATTACGGCCGACCCGCTGACCCTTGGACCGGACCGAGAAACTGCCGAATGAGGAAATCTTTACCGATTCCCCACGCGCCAGGGCGGCGGAAACCTCGTCCAGGACCGCTTCCAGCAGGTCGGCAGACTCGTTTCGGGACAGGCCCACTTCCTGGTAAACAGCCTCGCTCAACTGGGCGCGGGTGATGGTCGTATCCGACATGACTATGGTCCCGTGAACGGATGGAGACGCGGTCACTGACCCTACCGACTCGCCGGAAAAGGGTCAATATCAAAGGGATGCGACAGAGTGTTGAATCCGGCCTACAGCCGGACCAGAGCCGCGCCCCAGGTGAACCCGCCCCCCATCGCTTCCAGCAGGACCAGATCGCCGGACTTCAGACGGCCATCGTTGACCGCCTCGGCAAAAGCCAGCGGGACGGATGCGGCCGACGTGTTGGCGTGCCGGTCGACAGTCACCACCATCCGCTCGGGCGGCAGGCCCAACTTGCGGGCGGTCCCATCAAGAATGCGGCGGTTGGCCTGATGCGGCACCACCCAGGTGATATCGTCGGCCTTCAGCCCATTCGCCTCCAACGCTTCGCCGACCACCTGGGCGAGATTGGATACGGCGTGACGGAAAACCTCTTTTCCTTCCATCCGCAGATGGCCGACGGTCTGGGTCGTCGACGGACCGCCGTCGACATACAGCAGGTCGTGATGACGGCCGTCCGAATGCAGGTGGGTCGACAGGATGCCGCGATCCTGATTGGTGCCGGGCTGAGCCTCGGCCCGCAGAACCATCGCCCCGGCCCCGTCGCCGAACAAGACGCAGGTACCGCGGTCGGTCCAGTCGAGAATCCGCGAAAAGGTTTCGGCACCGATCACCAGCGCCGTTCTAGCCTGTCCGGCCTTGATGAAATTGTCGGCAATGGACAGGGCATAGATGAAACCGGAACAAACCGCCTGGATATCGAAGGCGGCGCCGCCGGTCATGCCGATGCGGCTTTGCACCTTGGTTGCCGTAGCCGGAAAGGTATGGTCGGGGGTGGCGGTCGCCAGTACCAGCAGATCAACCTCGGCCCCGGTAATTCCGGCAGCCTGCAACGCCCGCTGCGCCGCGGCGGTCGCCAGATCGGAAGTGCTTTGACCTTCGGCGGCCAGATGACGGGAGCGGATTCCGGTCCGTTCGACGATCCATTCGTCCGAAGTGTCGACCATGCGGGCCATTTCCGCATTGCTGACGACCCGTTCGGGCAAATACGAGCCACAGCCGACGATCCGGGAACGCAGAATCATGCTAGCCCTCAGATATTGCCGGCGGCAAGCCGCGCGGTTTGGGATTCGGCCGCGTGCAAATGCTCGACCTCACGGCGGATACGATCGTTGTAACCGTGTGCCACCAGATCGACCGCAGTCCCCACGGCATTGGCGAAACCGAAGGCGTCGGTTCCGCCGTGGCTCTTGACTGCAATGCCGTTCAAGCCAAGGAACATGGCGCCGTTATAGCGGCGCGGATCGGTGCGGACCTTGACCTTGTTCAGCGCATGGCGGGCGAACAGGTAGCCGATCTTGGCCAGAAGAGAGTTGCGAAACCCCTCTTTCAGGCAAGTGGCGTACAGGCGCACCGTCCCTTCGGCGGTCTTCAGGGCGATGTTTCCGGTAAACCCGTCGGTGACCACCACATCGACGGTTCCGGCACAGATGTCGTTGCCTTCGACGAAGCCGTGGAAGCGGATGGGCAATCCGCTGTCGCGCAGGGTCGCCGCCGCGGTCTTGACCGCGTCATTGCCCTTGAGGTCTTCCGAACCGACATTGAGCAGACCGATGGTCGGCTTTTCCAGCCCCAGGACGGCGCGGGCGAAAACTTCGCCCATGACGGCGAACTCGACCAGATTGTTGGCGTTGCAATCGACGTTGGCGCCAAGGTCGAGCATGACCGTTTCGCCCCTGACGGTGGGAAACAGTCCGGCGATGGCCGGGCGATCGATGCCCGGCAGCATCCGCAACACGAACTTGGACACGGCCATCAGGGCGCCGGTATTGCCGGCGGAGACCACCCCCGCCGCCTCGCCTTTGGCGACGGCATCGACCGCCAGCCACATGCTGGAGCGACGCCCCGTGCGCAGAACCTGCCCGGGCTTGGCGTCGTTGGACACCGCCTCGTCGGTATGGCGGATGGTGCAGACGCCCTTGAGTTCGGGAAAACGATCCAGCAGCGGCTGAACCCGAGCCTGATCGCCGAACAGCAGATAGCGGACATGCGGCAGGCGCACATGCGCCAGGCGCAACCCCTCGATCACCATGTCGGGAGCATGGTCGCCCCCCATAGCATCGATTGAAATGGTTACGGCTGCGCTCACGATGCCGCGCTCCGCTGGCTGTTCAGGCTGGGTCAGGCGTTGGCTTCGCCCTGGGCCACGACTTCACGGCCATCGTAGTGACCGCAGGCGCCGCAGACGTGGTGCGGCAGCTTGACCTCGCCACAGTTCGGGCATTCGACCCCGGTAACCTTCGGCAGCGCGTGGTGCGCGCGGCGCATGTTGCGGCGGGACTTGGAGGTCTTCTTCTTCGGGACAGCCATTGTCGTCTACTCTCAGCTCTGAAGCCCTTGCGGGAAAGGGAGGTTTATTAGCCAAAAAGGACGCCCGGGGCAAGGGGATGCGTGCCCCTTACCGTTTTTTTTCATGAAACTTTGCCAATACAGCGAACGGACTGGGGCGCTTCTCGGGTTCCGGATCATCCTCTTCGATGGCAACATACTCCGTCCCGGGCTTGCGTGGAAAGGGGGGAAGCGCCAAAGCCAGGTGCTCGGCCACGGCTTCGCCGATGTCGATACCGCCATCCACCACCGGCTCGGGGGGATCCTCGTCGTCGAGGGACAGGTCCAACTCGCCGCCATCCTCCTCGCCATCGCCGCCGAAGGTCATGGAAAACGGCTCCTCGATCTTGGCGGGAAGCGGGTCCAGGGTGACGACGCAGGTCTGCACCAGACTGGCGTGAATGACCGCCGACATCCGAAACGATGTCCCGCCGGCAATGGCCCGCAGGCTCACCCGGGCCTGCAGCGCCGAAATCTCCACCAGAGCGAAACGATCGGCCAGGGCCTTCCGTTCCTCGGGCCCGGCCTCAATGGTCAATTCGGTTCCCTGCGCCGGAATCTGGTCGATCCGGACGATACGCGAAAATTCCGGGACCAAGCCGGTCATGCAGCCCCCCCTTCAGGAAGAAGAAACGACAGTTGGCCGGACAGCAGGACGCTATCGCCCTGGCCGGCCAGATGGGCGTCCTGGGCGACGATATAGGCGACCATCGCCGACACCTGCCCCGGCAGAAGGACCACCCCCCGATAAAGATTACGCGACAGGGCCTCGGCCAAAGCCTCGCCGCCGGCGTCCCGAGCCTTGTCGTAGGCGGCGACGCGCCCATAGAAGGCTTCGGCCATGCGCCTGACCCGTTTGCCGATGCCGGTATCGGTCACCCCCAATTCACGCAGATTCTGGTCCATGTCGGCAAACATCAGATCGAAGGTCGCCTGCGAGACCGCCCTCGCCTCCTCCGCCGCATCGGGGCCGACCTGTCCCAGGCGGCGCAGCAGCAGATAGGCGTGCAGGATCAGCAGGTCGTAGCGCCCCTCCAGGGTGTCGGGAACGCCAAGCCGGATGTAGAAATCCGGCTGACGGCTCTGCTCGACGAGCTGGCGGTAGAGGGCGACGGCCACCTTGTCCCGGTGGCGGCTGTCCAAGAGACGGCGAAACATGGCAAACGGCATGGAAAGGGGTACCTGGGCGCGGGGTCGTTGACAACGCCGGTCTGGGGCGTGCAATGTTCGGCTCCAACATTGGCGACGGAGAGCGCCTCCGTCAATGCTTCGACCAAGGTCGACCATGAACAAACCCGTCATCCGCCTTTTGACCGCCGCCACCC
>CAJANN010000322.1 GCA_903941095.1 uncultured Rhodospirillaceae bacterium
ACGACACCACGCCGATCATCATGCTCACCGCCAAGGTGGAAGACGTCGACCGCATCGTCGGCCTGGAGGTGGGCGCCGACGACTACCTGCCCAAGCCCTTCAACCCGCGCGAGCTGCTGGCCCGCATCAAGGCGGTGCTGCGCCGGGCCGGCGGACCGGCGGCACCGTCCGGGGCCGCCGCCGGCGGGCGGGTGTCCTTCGCCGGCTGGAGCCTGGACCCCGCCACCCGCGACCTGATCAGTCCCGAAGGGGTGGTGCTGACCCTGTCGGCCGGCGAATTCGACCTGTTGCGGGCCTTCGTCGACCATCCGCGCCGGGTGCTGTCGCGCGACCAGCTGCTGGATCTGGCCCGCGGCCGTCAGGCGGTGCCCTTCGACCGTTCCGTCGACATCCAGGTCAGCCGGCTGCGCCGCAAGCTGGGCGACGATCCCAAGGAACCGCAGATGATCAAGACCGTGCGCGGCGGCGGTTACCTGTTCACTCCCGAGGTGGTGGCGTCATGACCCGCTGGCTTCCCGACAGCATGCTGGCGCGGACCGCCCTGGTGCTGGTGGCGGCGCTGCTGCTGGGGCTGGGGGCGGCGCTGTTCGTCTTCGCCGGCAGCCGGTCCGAGTCCCTGGCCGCCCTGGGCGGGCGCAACGCCGCCGAACGGGTCGCCGCCCTGGTCTCGCTGCTTGAGGAAACCCCGTCCGAGGCCCGGCGCCACGTCCTGCGCCGCATGGACAGCGCCGCCTTCCGCGCCGGCTGGGGGGCCAATCCCCTGGTCGCCGACAGCGAGAAGGCGCACGGGCTGGCGGAAGCGGTGGTCCGCGATCTCGGACGCCATCTCGACGGGCGCGAGGTGCGGGTGGCGATGGGGCCGCCCGCGCCGGGGGGCGGGCCGTTTCCCGGGCCGTCCGGCCATCCGCCGGGCATGGGCATGATGATGGGGCCGGGCGGCGGCTTCGGGCTGGGACACGGGCTGGGCGGCCACGCCCTGCGCATGTCGGTGCGGCTGGGCGACGGCACCTGGCTGAACGTCTTCGCGCCGCTGGACGTGGGCGAGCCGCTGTGGCGGCCGCGTTTCCTGGCGCCGGTGCTGGCGGCGCTGCTGGCGGTGACGCTGGCCGCCTTGTGGGCGGTGCGCCGCGCCACCCGGCCGTTCGACACCTTCGCCGCCGCCGCCGAGCGGCTGGGGGTCGAGATCGCCGCCCCGCCGATGCCGGAAACCGGCCCGCGCGAGGTGCGCCGCGCCGCCCATGCCTTCAACGTCATGCAGGAACGCATCCGCCGTTTCGTCGACGACCGCACCCAGATGCTGGCGGCGATCAGCCACGACCTGCGCACGCCCATCACCCGCCTGAAACTGCGCGCCGAATTCATCGAGGACGAGGACGAGCGCGCCCGCCTGCTGGCCGACCTGGACGAGATGGAACGGATGATCGCCGCCACCTTGTCCTTCGCCCGCGACGACGCCGCCCGCGAGGATCGCCGGCCGGTGGACGTCGCCGCCCTGGTCCAGGGGCTGGCCGACGACCTGGGCGCCGGCTACCGGGGGCCGGAGCGGATGGTGATCCCGGCCCGCCACATGGCGCTGAAGCGGGCGGTGGCCAACCTGATCGGCAACGCCGTCAAATATGGCGGCACCGCCTGTGCCCGCCTGGACCGGCAACCGGGACTGGTGGTGCTGACCGTCGAGGATGACGGGCCGGGCATCCCCGATGCCGACCTGGAGCGGGTGTTCGCCCCCTTCGTCCGCCTGGAAGGCAGCCGCAGCCGCGATACCGGCGGCACCGGGCTGGGCCTGGCGGTGGCCCGTGCCGCCATCCGCGCCCACGGCGGCGACGTCGTTCTGGCCAACCGCCCCGAAGGCGGGCTGCGGGCCACGGTGACGGTGCCGGACTCTTGACCGTTCCGGGAAGAATCCCTGGTGCAAAGGCCGGCGGCTTGATTTATCTTTTTCATCCAATACAAGAATGGCCAATGTGTTCCGGAACACCTATGTGAGGAGCTTTCCGCTCATGCGTCGACTGATGATTGTGGCTTCGTCCGCCCTGGCCCTTTCCGCCTGCCAGACCGTCCAGAACTCGGCAGGGACCCCGACCACCTACCAGGACCCGGCGACGCTGGGGGCGGTCAAGGGGGTCGGCATCGAAAGCCAGGACATCGTCAGCATGACCGACCAGATGATGCGCGACATGCTGACCGAGCCGCGGCTGGCCAATGCCGCCACCGCGCCCAACGTGATCATCGACGCCGAATATTTCGTCAACGAAAGCTCGTCGCGCATCAACCGCAATTCCATCACCGACCGCCTGCGCGTCAGCCTGCAGCGGGCCAGCCAGGGGCGGATGAACTTCGTCGGCCGCCATTACGCCAACATGGTGCAGTCCGAACGCAACCTGAAGCGCCAGGGCGTGGTCGACAAGGCCACCACCGGCACGGCGGCGGCGCAGAAGGGCGGCGATTACCGGCTGGGCGGGCGCATCACCTCGCAGGACGCCCGCGACCCGCGCACCGGAATGATGAGCCGCTACACCCAGATCATCTTCGAGATGGCCGACCTGGAAAGCGGCGACATCGTCTGGAGCGGCATCTACGAATTTTCCAAGGCGGCGGCCGACGACGTCATCTACCGCTGACCACGGTCCCGGGGGGGGGAGGAAGATCATGGGCAAGCACAGCGCCGTTCGCCTGACGATGTCCGTTGCCGCCGCCGCCATGGTGTCGGCGTGCCAGACCACCCGGGAACAGGAGACGACGGTCAAGCCCGAGGTGGTCCATTCCTATCTGGCCGACAAGCCGGCGCAGCTGCACAAGCACTATTTCGTCACCCTGGCCCAGGGACAGCGCAACAAGGTGCTGAACGACATGCGCCTGGGGCTGGCCAATATCGAGCTGGGCAACGATGCCCAGGCCGAACATCTGCTGGACGACGCCCTGACCCAGATCGAGACCATCTACGTGAACAACGAGAACGCCGCCAAGGCGCGCGAGCTGTTCACCAAGGAACTGGTCAAGGATTTCAAGGGCGAGCCCTATGAACGGGCGATGGCCTATTATTATCGCGGCCTGCTGTACCTGAAGGCCGGCGACTACGACAATGCCCGCGCCAGCTTCAAGGGCGGGTTCCTGCAGGATTCCTTCGCCGACGAGGCGCAGAACCAGGCCGATTTCGGCCTGATGCCGTTCCTGCAGGGCTGGGCCTCGCGGTGCCGCGGCAACACCGTCACCGCCGAGGAGGATTTCAAGGAATTCAAGGCGATTCGCCCCGGCTTCCCGCTGCCCGGCAATGCGGACAACGCCCTGGTGCTGGTCGAGACCGGATCGGCCCCGGTCAAGTACAGCGCCACCGATCCCGACAGCACCAAGCCGAAATACCTGAAATACCGCCGCGCCAGCGCCACCGAGACGGCGATGGTGAAGTTCACCGATCAGGTCGCCGGACCGGCTCCGGCCAAGGGGGCCAAGGCGGCGGCCCCGGTCATGAAAAGCGTCGACCGCGCCGTGCCCGCCAACCTGCTGGAGGATGTCTATTACCAGGCCTCGACCCGCGGCGGGCGCGAGTTCGATTCGGTTCTGGCCGGCAAGGCGCAGTTCAAGGATGCCGCCAACACCGTCGGCAATGTGGCGATGACCGGGGCGCTGGTGGCCGGGGCGCTGGCGATGAACAGCACCAATCCCCAGACCCAGCGCGATTCCGCCGCCGCCGCCGGCATCATGCTGCTGATGGCGGTGGCCGCCAAGGCCGCCGCCGAGGCGGCCGAGCCCGACGCCGACATCCGCTATTGGGACAACCTGCCCGACCGGGTCCACGCCTTGACCCTGCCGCTGCCGCCGTCCGTGACCAGCCTGTCGGTGGACCTCTTGGCCAGCGACGGGACCTTGCTGCGCACCCGCGAGGCCAAAGTCACCCGGGCCGGGCCGTGCGCCATCGCCTGGGCGCGCGGCGAAAGCGCGGTGCCGGCCAATCCGCGGGCGCCGTCCAGCACGTCGGGCCAGGCGATGTTCTCGCCGGTGGTCATTCCGCCCCTGCCGGCTCCGGAGCCGGCCAAGCCGGCCCCCGATGCCCCGCCGCCCGAGCCCAAAAGCTGACGATCACGAGAAGGAAACCAGGAACGATGCGCAAATTCGTCATGGCCGCCGCCGGGCTTGCCGGCCTTTCCGCCCTTGCCGGCTGCGCCCAGGTGCAGGAACCCGCCCCCATCTGCAGCATGGCCGGCATCGCCGCGCAGCGCCAGCTGGTCGCCCTGCCGGCCGCCGCCCCCGGCGAGCCGTCGCCGCTGATGGAGATGCCGCTGAATTCGGTGTCGATCACCGACTTCAACGTCATCAACAAGCTGTACGTCCGGTCGGTCGGGGCGCAGCGGACCGCCACCGGCACGGTCAAGGTCTACAGCCAGATCATCAATTGCACCGACTATCCGCTGAACATCGAGGGCCGCACCCAGTTCTACGATCCGGGCCAGGCCCCGTCCGAGCCGGTCAGCGGCTGGAAGCGCCTTAATTTGGCCCCAAGGACGTCGAATACTTATTCGGAAACGTCCATCGGGACGAAGACCGTGCAGTACTACATGGTGGAAGTCCGGGAGACCCGCTGATGCCGATCCGTCGCCTTGCCGTTCTGGCCGTTGCCGCCGGGACCCTGCTGCCCGCCGCCGTCCGTGCCCAGTCGGCCGGCGGCGGCGTTCCCGCCTACGAGCCGCCGCCGCCGGTCCAGGCTCCGGCCCGCAGCGGCGAGGTCATGCAGAAGGCGGCGAAAAGCGGTGGCGCCGCTTTCGGCGAACGGGCCGACGTGGTGTCCGGCTTCGCCTCGGCCTATGCCGCCAACGGCAAGCCCAAGCTGGCCCTGTACTGGAACCGGCAATTGTCGGAAGCCCTGAACGAGTGGTATTCCGACACCCGCATCGTCAACCGCACCGACAGTTCCTCGACCATGTCGGGCGAATTGAACCTCGACAAGACCGGCACCACTCAGAACACCACCGAGATCCAGCGCCGCGTCCAGGACCGCCGCCGCGGCACCGTGTCGGAAAGCTTCGAATGGGAGTTCCAGGACGGTTTCCTGGCCCCGTTCCTGGAAGCCGGGGCGGTGGTGCTGGACCGTGCCGCCATCATGCGCTTCACCGGCGCCGACATGCAGAACTCGGCGGAAAATCTGGTCGAGGTCCGCGCCCTGCAGGGCAAGGCCGACTACCTGCTGGAAATCCTGGTGTCGCCCAACTGGCAATCGACCACCGGCTACGAGCTGCGCACCCGCATCCTGGAGGTCAAGACCGGCCGTATCGTGGCGATGGTCAATTCCAGGAACCTGAAGGAATGGAACCCGGAAAAGCCGGTGACGGCCACCGATCGCGGCTTCGTCGAGGCCGACGAGGACGACGAGACCTTCGGCCCGCAGGGCGAGGACAAGTTCCGCGCCACCGCCACCGGCTTCGAACGCAAGCGCAAGCCGCCGAAACTGGCGAAGATTTCCCAGAACCTCGCCTACAACACCATGTCCGGCCTGATGCGCCAGTGGAAGTGATGCCATGACCCGATCGCTGCCCGCCACCGTCCTGCCCGTCCTTGCCCTGCTGGCCCTGGCCGCCTGTTCCGAGCCGCGCCTGACCCCGGTTCCGGGACAGGCCCCCGACTGGCCGGCGTCCAGCCCGCCGCGGCCGTCCTATGCGCCGCTGCCGTTCACCACCAATTACGCGCCGTCGGCTCCGGTGCAGACCCTGCCGGCGGTGCCGCAGGGGCAGAACGTGCCCTATGCCGTCCCGGCCTCGGCCGCTCCGGCGGCGGCCGCCGCCGCCGAAGCCAAGGTCACCTGGGACCCGGCCAACGGGCCGGATTGCCACAAGGTGCCCACCGTCACCGTCGACGGCAAGCCGGCCAGCGTGGTCTGCAAGGGCGTCGACGGGCTGTGGAGCTATGTGCCCGATTAGGCGCGCGCCGCCTCAGGGTGATCGCCTTTGGACGAGCGTAGCGAGGACTATGCCCGTTGGGCGCCGCAGCGGCCGAAGGGGCGGAGCCCCGGAGGGAAAGCGAGGAAGCCTAAAACAGAGCAGCCATCTCGACATCTTACGGCGTTCCATGACTTGGCGCACAGGGGGGAGAGTCCAGCGCCTGCTGGGTCGCCAGCGCTTATACGGCGGCTGCGAATGATGGCTCGCTTCGATCGCGCCAGCGCGGTGAGATCAAGTGAGGCTGGCAAGGCCGACAACAGCGACTGCCAGTGCGACGACAGGAGAGATGCGATCTGCATCTCTCCTATGAATTACATCAGGATTCTACGCGTCTACCCCTTAAGTTAGCGCCTATGGGCCGAAGCCCCCTTCGTCGTGACTGAGCCCCGGGAGAAACGACGCTCCTCCCCGGGTCAATCGATCACAACAGCCCCAGACCGCGCCCGAAGGCGGTGGTCAGGCGGTCGACATCCTCGTTTTGCAGCACCTTGCCGAAGGCGGCGGTGGTCTTGGGGCCGACCCAGTTGTCCACCTTCAGGTTTTCCCAATCGTCGTGATGCTGGGGGCCGATGGTGTTCAAGGTCTCCTGCAACACCCCACCCTCGACCTTGGGCGAGTTGTCGTCGTTCTTGTCGCGGAACAGCGGGCCGAAGGTGCCGTGGGTGGCGGCTTCCAATCCGTCCACATTGCCGCTGCTTTGCGCATTTCGGGCGAAGGTGTTGAAGCGGCCCAGCGCCAGGCCGTCCTGGACCTTGGCCGGACCCAGCCGGGCAGTGGCGTGCTTGAGGGCGAAGTCGGTTTGTGGGCCGTATTTGCCGTCCTCAGTCACCGGACCCAGCTTGGTGTAGGGACCATAGGCGGGGGAGCGCCCCGGCAGCGGATTGGCCTGGTTCAGAATGTTCAGGCCCCGCTGCAAGCCCTTGACCGCATTGTCGTAACCATCGCTACCGGCGGCATCGGCCACCTGTTGCCCGATCTTGGCCGTTGCCTGCCACAGATCGCCGCCATCGGGGGTGGTGTGCGGGCTCGGCTGCTCGGGAATGGGGCGGATCGGCTTCGGCTCGATGGGCTTGCCGCCGTCATTGGCTTGCGGGCCATCGCCATAGACCGATGCATGCCAGTCCTGCACCTTCTCGTAGGTGTGGTATTTCAGCGGATCGCCTGACCGATGCCCGCGATAGTCGCCCTGGGCGTGGTTGATCATGTCCTTCATCTCGCCCTCGGTCAGCTTCTCCACCGGCTTCAGCAGCGCGGCCCTGCCGGGATTGTCGATGGGGGCCGAGGCCATCTCCACCAGGCTGGCGGCGCGGGGATCGGCGGGCGCTTCGGACTGCTTTTGTTCCGGCGCTGAGATC
>CAJANN010000323.1 GCA_903941095.1 uncultured Rhodospirillaceae bacterium
CCCGCCCCCGGTGGATGGCGGCGCGCTGGTCGGGCGGATCGAAACCGCCCTGCGGAGCCCGGCACAGCCGCCCTATGATCTGGCCGGGGCCGGACTGGCCGTCGACGCCGCCGACGTCTTGTATGTCGGCCCCGACATCATCGATCCGCACAATGGCATCGCCAACGACATCGCCGGCCATCTGGAAGGAACCGCCGCCGCGGCCGGCGGCCGCCTGGAGCTGTGGCTGGACGACGCCCTGGGACGGCCGATGGAATTGCGGGTTCCCGACGCGGTGATCGCCGAACGGATCGGCCTGCTGCGCGACCACCTGCACAGCCGCCGCCCCGGCATCGTCATCCTGGATTGCTGCTGGTCGCCGACCGGGCGGGGACTGAACCGGGACATCATGGCGGAACTCAGGCGCGAATGCGGTTTCCGCCTGGTGACGCTGTTCCGCGACGCCCTGGAGGCGGCGGTCTCGCTGCTGGAATATTGGGCCGAGATATCCGACGGCCTGCTGATCTTCGATCCCCAATCGCCGGCCATCGCCGCCCTGCCCGGCCGCTGCACGGTCATCCCCGTTCCCGCCCTGCACGGCCCGTTCCGGCCGGGGCGCAATGCCGACGGCCTGCTGTTCATGGGAGGATTGGCCCAAACCCACCGCGTCATGCTGCTGGCCGCCCTGGCCGCCCACTCCATCGGCCTGCGCCTTGTGGTCGGGGCCGAGCGGCGGCGGCGGTCGTCCACCGCCCAGGATTATGCGTCCCTGCTGGGACAGGCGGGCGCCGTCCTGAACATCGCCACCCACGACCATGCGGAAACCCTGGTCACCGGCCGGGTCTGGGAATCCATCGCCTGCGGGGCGGTCCTGCTGGAGCAGGCGGGCAGCGGCACCCGGAAATTCTTCACGCCGTGGCGCCACTATCTGCCGTGGACGCATGCCGGAGACATCGCCGCCTTCGCCGGCATCCTGGAACGGCGCAACGACCTGCGCCAGGCCATCGCCGGCCAAGCCCTGGATTTCGCCCGCCGCCATTACCCCCCCGACCGGACCTGGCGCGCAATCCTGGCCGCGGGCCTGACCTGAACGTCAGCCGGCGTCGGCCAACCGGCCATAGGGCGGGATCGTTCCGGCATCGCAGAACACCGGATGCAGCTTCAGGTCGGGACGGCCGATGCGGAACGCCGATTGCTGTCCGCATTCCGGACAAACGAAATGGCGATAGCTGTCGATGTGTTCCTGCAGTTCGCCGTATCGCCCGTCGACGATGTCCTGGATGTCGCCGGGATAGTCCAGGACCCGGTCCGCCGCCGATTCGCAATGGGGACAAACGACCAGGACGACCAGACTGGTGCGGCGGAATTCGTCGAACGTCCCCGGCGGCTGGGAGACGAGGTAAAGCTGGGGAATGACCGACCCCTTGGCCAATCCCGACAGGTGCTCTTTTTCCGCTTCCGCGACCAGCCGGTCGAAGGTTTCGGTGGGCATCGACGTCATGTTGTACGGGATGCGGGGATCGCCGTAATAGACGGCCTTGTCCGGGATCAGCCCGCGCGCGGCGGCATCGTCGAAGATCGGACTGCCGGGAAACGGCTTGATGGTGCCGACATTCAGGATCATCCGGTCCCGGTATTCCCGCGTGAAGGCCATCGTTTCGCGGATGGTTTCCTCGGTCTCGGCCGGGTCGCCGAAGATGAAGTTGCCCTGCAGCACCAGTCCGGCCCGGACCGAGGCGTCGACCGCGCTGACGATCTGCGCCTTGGTGATCTTCTTCTTCATGCTGTGCAGGACGGTGTCGCTGGCGCTTTCCAGCCCGACTCCGACCAGGGCGCAGCCGGCATCCTTCATGTCGCGCAGCAGGTCCTCGTGGACGTCGGGCACACGCATCGAGGCCGACCACTTGAAATCGAGCTTCAGCGAGCGGATGCCGTCGCAGAACTCGCGGACCCGGGCTTCGCGGACCGAGAACAGCTCGTCGTAGACCAACAGAAAATTGAAACGGTACTTGTCGTGGAAATATTGGATCTCGGCCAGGACGTCGGGAATGGGGCGCTGCTTATAGACGGACCCGGTCGAGTGGAAGCAGAAGGTGCAGCGGAACGGACACGAGCGCCCGGCACTGATGGGGAAGACCCGGGGTCTGGGCTGGTAGGCGGTCAGATGCCAGGCATGGGCGTGGCCGCTGGCCTGAAAGAAATCCTCGATGCCCAGGGCATCGTAGGACGGGCGGGCATAGTCGGGCAGTTGCTTGCTTTCCGGACGGGAGAGATTGAAAACCGCCTGTCCGTCCCGCCAGAAGCCCAGCCCCAGGATGTGCTCGAAACCGCCGCCGGCCTGCAGCGCCGCCAGCAGCTCGACCACCGGGATCTCGGCGTCGCCGCTGATCGAGAAATCCGGCTTCAGGTCCGCCATGACGTAGCTGCGGTCCGAGGTGACGATTCCCCCGCCCAGCACGACGGGAATTTGCGGCGCCAGACGGCGGCAGGCGGCGATGGCGTGGCTGATGAACAGGTAATCGGCCGACAATCCGCCCAGGCAGATGATTTCGGGGCGGCATTCGGCGATGGAGCGGGCCAGCGCCCGGAACAGCAGGGACGGCCCGTCCCCCTTGGTCAGGGCATAGGACATGTTGCAGCCGAACACTTGGTGCCCGGCCGCTTCCAGCGCACCGGCGACATAGGCCGGTCCCTGCGGAAAAATCTCGGGACGGGACGAGGTGCCGGGATAGCCGAACTTGGTGACGACGATCAGAGCCCGCATTGCTTTCCGCTCCCCTGCGGCAGGACAACAGACATGGCGGCCTAGAAACCGCCGGCCGAGGCCTCCAGAATGGCGGCGACGGCCTGGGTCACATCGGTTTCGCGCCGGAACCGCTGGTGGTTGAGCGCCCCCATCCCGGCGGTGCCGCCGCGGACGATGGTTTCGATGCATATCTCGTGGAGATAGTCCGGCTCGACGACTTCGATATATGGGTCCAGCACGGAATCATCCTCGCATTTCTCGGAACTCACGAAGGATTGGGCCATCAGATGGTGATGGATGCGCGAAATGGACGGCGACGGCCAGTTGGGCTCCTGCCGCAGGGCCAGGCAGATTTTCGAGCGCGATATCGCCTCGTTGCGGATGAAGTTCGATACTCCGGGGTCAAGGCTTACGCAATTGAAGCGTGCCGAGGACAATCTATCCATGATGGACTGCCTATATTCCGTCATGGACCCTGAAAAAAAGAAATCGATGTCACGATCGCACTCGTCAATGTAATCAAAACCATAATACCCGTCAACGTATCCGTGCGGCAGGCAGAATACATTTTCAATGCCAAACGTGTACTTATATTGATCAACTTGCTGCGGCAACATGCACCATACGGCCTCGACCGACCTTGAAATTCGCCTCAAACATGTGAAGCGGGCCTGCTTTTCGATAAAAGGGGCCGTGGCGCCGGGCCAATAGCCTTCGGGCGAGACATTCTCCGTAGCCACCAGGATCAAGGGGGGACGAGGCTGCAACCTGTTCAGAACGATGTCTTCAAAAGGATCGCAGAAGCCGTCTATCAGAATGTTGATCTTGTCCATGACGGGAATCGGCGACAGGCTGGTCCGGTGTCCGGCCGATTCGACGCACGCCTTCACATAGGTGATGATCCCCTCGACGCCGACGGGATTGGTTCCGTGATTGCCGTAAACGATGTTGAACTTCATGTGCCGCTCGCATTTTCCGCCGCGCCGGACCGGCACGACCGTCAGGTCAGCCGCAATCCGTGGCTGATGATAGCCCGCCAAACCTTATCGATCCCGTAATGGCGCAAGGCCCAGGCCCGGGCTTCGGCGGCGATCCGGGCGCGCAGGTCTTCGTGCCGGGCCAGGACCCGCCAGCGGCGGATGATGTCGGCCGGCTCGCTCCACGGCAGGAAATGGCGCCAGGGGGCGAAGAAACTGGCCGTGCCGTCGTGCATCTGCTCCACCAGCAGGCTTCCCGTCGCGATGGTTTCCCACACCCGCCCGGTCACCAGCCGGCCGCCTTCGCCGGTGCCGTGGGCGGCGACGTTCAGGACCGACCGCCCCGCCGCCAGCAGGCGGGCATAGGCCTGATGGTCCGGGGCGATCCTGGCCCGGGCCGGGCCGATCACCATTTCCAGGCCGATGTCGGCGGCGGCCAGACCGGCCAGCAGGCAGGACCGATGCGGACTGAAGGTACTGCCGACGAAGACCAGTCCGCCGGTCGGCGGCTGCGCCGCCGGAACGAAGGGCGGATGCAGGGCCGGCACCGGAATGGCCAGGGAACGGGCGGCGATGTCGGCATGGGCCGGCGAGGAGAACACGTAGGAGCGGGGGTCGAACAGCAGCAGCCCGTCGGCCACCGATGCCCACAGCTGCAACTGCCGGTCCAGCGCCTTCAGTCCGTCGCGGACCACATGCAGCAGCCGGAACCCGAATTGCGCCTTCAGCCGGCGCAGATCCTCGATGGTGAAGGTCCGCCCGCCCGGCATGACCTGGACGTCGTACATGACGATCTCGGGGCGCAGACGGTCCAGTTCGGCGACGAAGGCGTCGCGCCGCCGCGCCGCTTCGGCATCGGGACAGCGCGGCCCCGGCCGGTCGGCCAGGACCGAGTCCAGCCGGATCGTCAGGTTGCCGCCGGCGGCAGCGGCGGCAGCGGCAAAATGCTCGGCCATGTCGTTCGAGGTGAACAGCCCGCCCGCCGGCTCGGCCCCCAGATACAGGACCGGCACGCCGGCAAGGCCCCGGCCGCAATCGGGCAGGGGATGGACCGGCAGCTCGTTGTCGGGCAGGGAAAAGGCGTGTTCGACCTGCCCCAGGACATCGGCTTCGGCGGCGGCATCGTCGGGGGGAAGGCCGGTCCAGTCGCCGATCATGTCCGAGATGGGCGGCCAACTGCGCCACAAATCCAGCAGGAACCCCGAGGCCCGCCCGACGTCGCCGGCCTCCATCAGGGTCTCGGCGGCCCGCAGGCCGGGCTGCCGTGCCTCGCCGCGGTGCTTGATCCACTGCAGCGCGAACAGCGCCCCCAGATCGGGATGATCCCCCCGCCGGCACAACGCCACGAAATCCTCGTGGGGCTGGTCCCACGGCAGGTGGTTGAGCAGCAGGCCGGCGGCGTCGACCAGCGCCTCGCGGCGCAAGAGGCCGAGCGCCAGATCGAAATGCAGCGACAGGACGACCGCCCGGCAATCGCCGGGAAGCAGCGGCGCCAGACGCAGCCGCGCCGCGTCGTCCAGACCGGCCTGGAACTCGGCCTCGGCCAGGGCCAGACGCAGCCCGGCATGACCGGGAAACAGGTCAAGCCCCTGGCGCAGCGCCGGAACGGCCCCTTCGTCCATCAGACCGTCGCCGGCCAGCGCCGCCGCCAGCTCAAGCCACGCATCCGGTGCGCCCCCGTCCGCGCCCCCGGCCAGGACCGCCGCGGCCCGGCCCGAGCGGCCCGGACCCACGCTTGCCGCGAACCAGTCCCGCGGCCGGATCATTCCGCCCCGGTTCCGGGCGTTCCGGCCAGCCGGCCCAGGTCGGCCGCCACCCGCCGCAGCAATCCGCCCCAATCGCCGCCGACCGTCTGCCGGAACAGCTTCGCCGCCGGATACCAGGGGCTGTCGCCGCGCTCCAGCATCCACAGAAAGCCGTTGCTGGGGCGCGACAGCAGCACCCAGGCCGGCTTGCCCAGCGCACCGGCCAGATGGACCACGCCGGTATCGACGGAAATCAGCAGGTCCAGGGCGGCGATGGCGGCGGCGGTGTCGGCGAAGTCGCCCAGGCGTGGCGACAGGTCGGTGACGCCATCGCCCAGATCGGCCACCTGCCCGGCCTGGGGGCCGACCTGCAGGGCATAGAAGCGACAGCCGGGAACCGCCAGAAGCGGCTGGAAATCGGCGGCCCGGCACGACCGCACGCGGTTGTCGCGCCGGCTTTCCCCGCCGGCCCAGACGATCCCGACCTTCAGTCCGGCGGCGGCGGCGACATCGGAGAAATCGGCGGCGACAGCCGGCACCGACAGGTAGGGCCGGTCCGGCGCCACTTCGGCCAGGGTCAGCCCCAGGCGGTGCGGCAGGCTCATCATCGGCAGGTGCAGGTCGGTCCCGGGCAGCGGCTGCCCCAGCGGCACGATTTCGACGCGCGGGTCCAGGACCGAGAACAGACGGGCCAGCCCCTGGCGGCATTCGAACACCACCCTGGCCCCACGGTCGGCCAGCCGGGGTATGAAGCGGCTGAACTGGATGGCGTCGCCGAACCCCTGTTCGGCATGAACCAGCAGCGACCGTCCGGCCAGATCCTCGCCCTGCCAGAGCGGCCGGCCGAAATCCCGGACGAAGGGGGCGAAGGTCGGCATCTTCCAGCGCCATTCATAGTCGACCCATCCTTCGGCGAACCGACCGGCCTGCAACAGGATCAAGGCCAGATTCCAGTGCAGGTCGGGCTCGTCGGGCATGCGCTCCAGGAAGCTGCGCAGCACCTGTTCGGCTTCGTCCAGGCGCTCCAGGTCCTTCAGGGCGCTGGACAGGTTGACGGCGGCGGACAGGTAGTCGGGAGCCAGGGCCAGGGCGTCGCGGAAAGCCTGGACCGCCTCGTCGCCGCGGCCCAGGGACGCCAGGGCGTTGCCCAGGTTGTAATATTTCATCGCCGAAGGATCGAGCTGGATGGCCCGCCGGTAGATTCCCACCGCCTCGCCCGCTTCGCCGGCGGCGACGCGGGCATTGGCCAAATTGTACCAGGCCTCGGCATAGTCCGGCCGCAGGGCGATGGCCTTGTGGTAGCTCTCGGCCGCCTCGAACGGGCTGTCCAGGGCCAGCAGGGCATTGCCGAAATTGTTGTGCCCTTCGGGCAGGGCGCCGTCGATGACGATGGCGTTGACCGCGGCATTGGCCGCGTCGTCGTGGCGCCCCAGCGAACACAGGGCGTTGGACAAATTGCTGTAGGCCTCGGCGCATTGGGGGTTGAGGGCGATGGCCCGCTGAAAGCAGCCGACCGCATCCTCCAGCTGGCCGCCGGCCTGACAGGCGTTGCCCAGGCTGACATAGGGGGCGAACCAGTCGGGCTGGGCGACGACGGCCTGCCGGGCCAGATCGGCGGCGAACGCCGCATCGCCGGCCGCCAGGACCAGCACGCTCATCAGATGCAGGGCGTCGGGATGGTCCGGCTGGCATTCCAGCACACGGCGATAGCAGCGCGCCGCATCACCGGACCGGCCGGCCGCATGATGCGCCATCCCCGCCCGCACTTCCGCATCGACATCCATGATCACATCCTCGAACCAGTCGCCATTCAGACTTAGACCATGCACGCCCCCCTTGCCGCAACTGCCAGATCAACCGGGAATCGTCGGCAACAGGGCCTCGATATTGGCGCGCATCGAGGTTTCTGCGGCGAACAGGCCGCGCTTTTCACCGGCCAGGGCGGCGGCATGTCCGGGGTCGGCGGCCAGGGCGGCGCAGGTATCGGCCAGTTCCGCCAGCGGAATCGCCACGGTGTAGCGGTACAGGGGCGCCAGCCGGGTGCGGTCGAAATCCTCGGCGACCACCAGGCTGCCGTTGTGGATGGCCGCGCAGATCCGCGACGGCGACATGTAGCGGACCACCGTGCCGCGCCGCATGTCCAGCACCATTGTGCTGCGCGAGATCATGTTGTAGCGCAGATATTCCGGCATGTCGCCGAAGGTCCCCTGGACCTCGACCCCCCGCGTGATCAGGTCGTGCACCACCGGCGCCCGGTAGCGGTTGAGCTTGCCGTACAGCAGCACGTCCAGCGTCCGGTGTTCGGCGGCGGCCCGTTCCAGGGCGGGGCAATGACCGAAAGGCAGGAAATGGGCGGTCATGCGGCCATCGAGGATGCGGTTGTATTCCTCGGGCGGGACGATGGTCCAGATGAAGTCGAAGGTGGTGAAAACCTGACGCAGATGGTCCAGGCGGCGCTGGTCCCCCACCTCGCCCATCGAAATGGTGTCGGCCAGATCCTCGGTTCCGATCAGGCCCAGCAGCAGGTCGTCGCCCAGGCGGGCCTTGGCGCCCCGCAGTTCGGAAATCAGATTGAGGTCGGGAAAGTATTCGAACAGCAGGTTGACCCACGGCCTGGGCATCAGCTTTCCGTATTCGAACTGGATCTGATGGCCGCCCTCGACCAGACCGGCGGCAATGGGGCGGATGATGTCCTCAAGGCTGCCCACGCCCGTCAGGTGATGGTTCTTCAGATAGACGTTGAACAGCATTGCCTTCCCCCCGGGCCGGATCCCTTGCGGGGCAGCATAGCATGGCGGCGGCGCCCTAAAAATGTGCTGCGGGCACGGGGGAAACATGGTGCAATCACGCCATGACGCAGGAACGCCCCACGCTGACGGCCGCAGCCGCCCTGATCCGGGCCGACCGCTTCCACGAGGCCCGGCCGCTGCTGGTCGAACGGGTCGACGACGATCCGGACGACGCCGGGGCGTGGTTCCTGCTGGGGCGCTGCCATCTGGGCAGCGGCCAGCCGCAGGCCGCCCTGGCGGCATTGTCGGAATGCGTCGCCATCGACCCGCAGCACCCGCAGGGACTGCATGCCCTGGCCGAGGTCCACGCCGCCCTCGGCCAGCCGGTGGATGCCCTGGTCGCCGCCGGACGGCTGCCGGCATGGGATGCGGACCTGGGACGTCTGGCCCGCGGGACCCTGGACCGGCTGCCGCCGCCGGCGGACATGGCCGGACTGACGCTGCCGGCCCCGGCCGATCTGCCGGTCCTGGCCGTGGCGGCATCGCGGGCCGCCCGTCTTGCGATCGAGTCCGGGGACTGGGCCGCCGCCGCCGGGGGACTGGCGCTGTGTCTGGCGGCCCGGCCGGGGGATTGCGCCGCGGCGGCGGATCTGACCGCCGCGGTGATCCGCATGATTCCGCCCGATGGCCCCTGCCCGCCCGATGTCGTCCGTGCCCTGGCGGCGGCGGCGGCTTCCCTGCACGCCAGCCTGCCCCAGGCGGAAAGCAGCGTCGGATGGTGGGCCAACGCCACCGCCCTCACTCGCTTCTTCGCCGACCGCAAAACCCCGGACGCCGCCGCCGCCCATGCCGCCGCGGCGGCCCGCTGGCTGTCCCTGGACCCCGAAGCGGACGACGCCCGCGCCGCCGTTTCCGACACCCACTACGCGGCACGGCGCATCGGCCAGGCCGCCGCCACGCTGCTGGGCAAGGCACGCGCCGAACCGGACGCCACCGACGGCCGCACCCTGGCCGGATTCCTGGAAGCACTGGCCGGCCGTCTGGCCCGGATCGCGGCGTTGCTGCCCCGGGCCGCCGCCGGAGATGTGGCAGCCCTGCGCCTGGCCGGCCGGGAGATGGTCGCCGCCGGCCTGGACCGCGAAGGAGCCGGCATCCTGGCCCTGGCCCACCGCTCGGCCCCCGGCGACGCCGAAACCGCCGATACCCTGGCCGACGTCATGAGCCGGCACCGCCTGCTGGCCGAACCCGCCGCCCTATTCTGCGCCGCCGCCGTCCCGGCCCTGCCGCTGCTGCGCGTCGGAACCGTTACTTGATGGAATTGCCGACGACATCGTGCGACGACCCGCCTACGGCGTCGGCCGCCGAAATGTCCAAGTCGGTCTGTAATTGCTTCCGTAATGGGCCGTTAGGAGTCAAGTCCCCCGAATGATCGTCTCACCGCCGGCACCATGCTTCCGTCCGTGGTCGGCACGCGGTCGCCACACCATGCAGTCAGATGGATTCCGCGAGCCGATCTTACAAAGCGAGTTCCCCACCAGATCGGCGCGGCATGATCCACTGGCTTCACCAGATGCAGGGAGGGGCTATGTCGGGTCGAATCAATATATCGGCACATCTGTCGGCGTCGGAGCTTGCCGTCGCGTTAACCTGGACTCGTTTGCCGTGCTTGGGCGGCTGGACGGCTCGGGGGCGGGGCGCTACTGTGGCGGTGGCGATCACTCCAAGAACAGGGGGCCTGCGTTGACGACCAAGGTGCGCTATTCCTATCTGGCGGAACAGTTCGCTGATCCGGCTCCCTTCCTCGACGCAGTCAAGGCGGTGGTCCAGCGTGGCGATTTCACGCTGGGCGAGGCGGTCGCCCGTTTCGAACAGCGCTTCGCCGCCCTGATCGGCAGCCGCCACGCCATCGGCGTCAATTCCGGCACCGACGCCATCAAGCTGGCGCTGAAGGCGGCCGGCATCGGTCCGGGCGACGAGGTGATCACCGCCGCCAACACCTTCATCGCCACCATCGGAGCCATCGCCGAATTTGGCGCCGTCCCGGTGCTGGTCGATTGCGAGGCCGACCGCTACGTTATGGACGTCGCCGCCGTCGAGGCGGCGATCACCCCGCGCACCCGCGCCATCGTGCCGGTGCAGCTGACCGGCGACATGGTCGACATGGCGGCGTTGATGGACATCGCCGGCCACCACGGACTGGCGGTGGTCGAGGATTCCTGCCAGGCCATCCATGCCGCCCAGGGCGGGCGGCCGGCCGGGACCTGGGGGGTGGCAGGCACCTTCTCGCTGCATCCCTTGAAGAATCTCAACGTATGGGGCGACGGTGGCGTCATCGTCACCGACGACGATGCGGTGGCGGCCCGGCTGCGGCTGCTGCGCAACCACGGCTTGGCCCATCGCGACGAGGTGGCGCTGCTGGGATACAACTCGCGGCTCGACACCATCCAGGCGGCCATCGGCCTGCTGATGGTCGACGATGTGCCGGCCAGCGTCGACGGCCGCATCGCCAACGCGGCGCGCTACGACGAGGCGCTGGCCGACATTCCGCAGATCAGGCTGCCGCGCCGTCGCGCCGATACCCGCCAAAACTACCATCTCTATATGGTCTTCGCCGAACGGCGGGATACATTAGTCAAGCATCTCAATGCCCACGGGATATCGGCGAAGATCCATTATCCCGTTCCGCTTTACCGACAACCGGGACTGGCCCATCTGGGCTATGCGGCAGGCCACTTCCCTAATTCCGACGCTCAGGCCGACAGCGTGCTGTCCTTGCCGATCGACCATTACCTGACCCCAGCGATGCAGCAGGCCGCAATCGAGGCCATCCGTCGGTTCTACGAAGCAGCCTGATGCGCCGGATACCGTTCGTCGACCTGAAGGCCCAGTTCGCCGAAGAGCGCGAGGCGCTGATGCCGGTCATCGAGGCCACCTTGGCCGGGGGCGCCTGGGTCGGCGGCGAAGCGGTCGAGCAATTGGAGGCCCGGTTGGCCGAGCGTTGCGGCCGCGCCCATGCGGTGGCGCTGAATTCCGGCACGGACGCCCTGATCCTGTCTCTTCGCGCCCTGGGGATCGGCCCCGGCGACGAAGTGATCACCGCCCCCAATTCCTTCATCGCTTCGGCCGGGGCGATCATCGCGGTGGGAGCGGTGCCGGTGTTCGCCGACGTCCGCGCCGACCAGAACATTGATCCCGACGCGGTGGCGGCGGCCATCACGCCGCGCACACGCGCCATCATGCCGGTGCATCTGACCGGCCGTGTCGCCGACATGGACCCGTTGATGGCTATCGCCGCCCACCACGGTTTGGCGGTGGTCGAAGATGCCGCGCAGTCCTTTGGCGCCACCTATCGCGGCCGTCCGGCCGGTGGCTTCGGCCATGTCGGCTGTTTCTCCGCTCATCCACTGAAGAACCTGAACGCCGCCGGCGATGCCGGCTTCGCCGTCACCGACGATGCCGCCCTGGCCGAACGGCTGCGCCGGCTGCGCAGCCACGGGCTGGCCGACCGCAACAATGCGACCGAATGGGGGCTGGTGTCGCGCATGGACAGCCTGCAGGCGGCCATCCTGTCGTTCCGGCTGGGGCGGCTGGACGCGGTCATCGCCCGGCGGCGGGCCAATGCCGCCCTTTACCGCCATAGCCTCGGCCATCTGAACGCGCCGTGCCGCAACCACGAGTTCAACACCTTCCACCTGTTCGTCATCCAGGTCGGGCGTCGCGACGCGCTTCGGGACTTCCTGGCTAAACGCGGCATCACCACGGCGATCCATTACCCGGTGCCGATCCACCTGCAGCCGGCGGCGGCCGGGCTGGGATACGGGCAGGGGGCCTTTCCGGAATGCGAACGCCAGGCCAGCCGTATTCTGTCGCTACCGATCCATCAGTTCCTGAGGCCCGAGGATATTACGGCGGTGTGCGAGGCGGTCACCGACTATCGTGGGCGGGATTAGGATTTTCCCAGGGTGGCGTCATCATCCCAAACGTTGCAATCGACGCAGATGGAGATGCCCGAACGCCCCTTCTCGCGGTGGAGATTGCGGGCCATCGTCGCCTTGGTGCCGTTCCAGATGTCGCGCAACGGCGTGGTGGTCGCATCGCCCCAGCCATTGCCGGCATTGAAGTCGCTGCAACATAACGGTACCCGTCCGTCGGTCAGGATGACCATCGAACTGAACGGGCTGGTGCAAGGCGACCGGTTGAGGCGGTCACAGTCTATTACTGGGGGAAGGGTGTAGTTTGGGGTCCACCCCGCCCAGTTGTGCAAGAACTTGGCATAGGCCTGATCGCCGGGACCGAGATGCCGGGTCCAGAAATCCAGGAATGGCTGGTAGTCGCCGATATTGCCGTCTTGCAGAGTCATGCGGATGCGTACTTCCAAGGGTGATCCCAGGCGGTCGCGCATCGCCAGGAACGCCAGGATGTTATCGCGACATTCCGTAAAGTCGAGACGGCGGCGAATAGCCTCAAAAGTGTCCTTGCTGGCTCCGTCCATCGAGAACGAGATACGGTCCAGTCCACTGTCCAACAGGCGGCGGCCACGCTCGGGGGTCAACAGCGACGCGTTCGAGCTGATCTCCACATGAGGGATGCCGATCGCCTTGAGCGCGGCGATACGGTCCTCGATCTTCTTGTCGATCAGCGGTTCACCGTCCAATTGTGGGGTAACCCGCAAGACCTTGCCCGGTTGCCCTGCCAGTTGGTCGATGAGGCTGGTGAATAAGGCGTCGGACATTAACAGGGTGGAACGGCGCCATTCCTCAACGGGACACATCACGCAACGGGCGTTGCAGGTCGCCACCGTTTCGATCTGCACGTAAGGTGGAAAGCCCGGAGCATTGATGGCGACGGCGTCGGTCATGACGGCAAGGTCTCCGATTTGGCCATCCAGGCGCCGGCCCGCTGCAGCAGAGTACGATGATGGGCCACCTTCGACTCTTCGTCCTCGGGCAGCCAGGATGGGACACCGGGCGCGGTCGGGACGAACGGGCCGCCGGTGACCTCGTGGTAGACAACCCGCTCACTACGGCAGATGACGGAGTGCCAAAGTTTGCCGTTCAATCGAAACAGGCTGGGGGCGTCGCCCCCAGCCGCCGCCAGGTCCAGGCAGGAATGGATGTCGCCGTCGTCCGTCATGAACACCACCGTCATCCGTCCCTCGATCAAATGGTACGACTTGCTGTTGCCGACCTGTCCGTGCGGAAAGACCACGCTGTCGGCCAGCATCAAGATCAGCATTTCCTGAATGGCGTCGCCCGGATCGGTGTGCAGGCACAGCCGAGACCTGCGCAGGGGCGAGCGTCGGGCGGCGGCGTCGAGCGTCGGCACCCACTGGTCGATCCGGACGCCGATGACCGTATCGCGGCAATGGAACACGTTATCCATCATCGCGCACCATCGAAGAATGCAATGACGGCATCGGCCACAGCGGCGCGCTGATCATCGGTGATCTTTTCGTTGGCCGGCAGGCACAGCACCTGCTGTACCATTCGTTCGGCGCGCAGGCATTCGCCGCTGCCCCGTCCCGCCAGGGCCGGCTGTTGCGAGCACAAGAGCGGATGTTGCAAGTTGGTCTCGATCCATTGCGCCGCCAGGGCTTCGCGCAGTTGGTCGCGGCGTTCGGACACGATGGTGAAGGTGTAATAGACGTCGCGGCATCCGGGATGGTCGGGGAACATGCCGACCACCCCCTTCAGCCGCTCAAGATAATAAGCGGCGTGGTCCCGCCTGCGTGCGACCAGATCATCGAATCGTTTCAATCGTTCCAGCAGCACCGCGGCTTGGATGGTGTCGAGCCGATGATTGCCGCTGACCTCGCGGCAGGTAACCCGATCGGTGAAACCGTGATAGCGCAGGACGCGGATGCGCGACGCCAGGGAATCGTCGTCGGTTACGATCATTCCGGCCTCGCCCAGCGAGGCGAACGGCTTCATGGTGTTCATGCTGAAGCAGCCCAGACTGCCGAATGCTCCGCTGGCCTTGCCTGCGCGGAGTGCTCCGAAGGCTTGGGCACAATCTTCGACGACCGTCACGCCGTGACGGTCTGCGATGTCGCGGATTTCCTCCATACGGCAGACTTTCCCAGCCCAATGGACCGGCAGGATCAGCCGCGTCCTGGGTCCGATCAACGCCTCGATCCGGGTGGGATCGATGGTCAGGTCGTCCAGAATGTCGGCAAACACCGGCACTGCGCCAAGCGACAAGATGGCGTTTGTCGTGGCCATGAACGAAAGCGGCGTGGTGATGACCTCGTCACCCGGTCCGATGTCCAGGGCCGACATTGCCAGCACCAGGGCATCAGTGCCCGAGCCGACGCCGATGGCGTGGCGCCGGCCGACCCGAGCGGCAACAGCCCTTTCCAGTTCATCGACTTCCGGTCCGTTGATCAGCCGGCCGTGCAGTAACACTCGGTCGATGGCGCCCAACAAGACCTGGCGTTCCGCTGAGTCGGTGACGCGCAGATCAAGAAACGGGATGATCGGCATTGATCGCGCATTCCGGTTGACGGGGAACGGTCGGGCGGCAAGTCGGGGATGGGAGCGGAAGTACTCTTTCTGCCGGACGCGAAATCATCTGCATTCTGCATTCCGTGATGTCGGCGGGTCGGAGCGCCCAATAGGCCGCCAAGGCAAGCAATGCTGAGCCAAGTTCATTAACATTACGCTAAATCCCATGTGCAGCCTGACGATGGCCCCAGGTCAGGAGTGACGTCTCACCAGCGACAGGTGGGTGCATTCCCGGCCGAACAAACCGTTGAACCGGCGCATGGTGGCGACCGTTTCGACGGACGGGCATGGCGCAGCCAGCCATTCGGCTGCCTCGGCCAGGGCATCGGCAATCGTGCGGTGGCATTCCCCGACCGCGGCGATCACCCGAACCAGCGCCAGAGCCGCCTGCGGGCCGGCGACGGCCGGATCGAAGTCGCGTTCGATGGTGATCGCGGTGGAGTGGAAATCCAAGCAGGCCTGCTCCAGCGTGCGGTTGGCGTCGGCGTTGCGGGCCGGCAGAACCAATCGGTGATCGATGAAATTATGGACGTTGCCTAGGTAACTGGCTTGGAACAGCGCGTTGTTGCCGGTCCTGTCGCCGCTCAAAGACTTGAACCACCGCCAGTCATGATGGAATGCCGGACTGGATCCGGTGATGTCCATGTCGGCGCCGATTTCATCCAGAACGACGTCGACAGGCAGGATGACGTTAAGGAAATGGGAGTTGAGCATGCAATCGATCACCCAATCGCGGTGGCTGCGGGTCATCGACGGCATGGTTGACAGATGTGGCCCAAATGCCGCGACCATGCGGTCGGCGCGGCGCTCGAACGGCTCGCCCGGCACCGACAGGATGTCAGCCATGATCTTGCGTACCACGTTGGCCAGAAAACCGGGGGCAGGGAACGAGGTCAGCACCAGAATTCCGCCTGGGACGACCAAGCTGGACAACTGGCGAATGGCGGCGCGGTCCTTGGGCAGCCAGCCTAGCCAGTTCTCGCAGATAACGATGTCGAACGGCTCCTGATCGGTGAACTCTTCCAGCCGAACGGCGTGCAGGCGCGGGGCGGTGTGCGGTAGTGTCAGGCTGGCATAGGCAGCGGCAATGTCGGCGCGTCCGGCGGGATTGGGCTCGATCAAGTGCAACTCGGCGGGCCGGCAGGCGGCGACGAACAGGCTGTTGTGCCCAGACCCCGCCGCAACTTCCAGCACCCGGCTGCCGCGAAAGGCCTGGGGCGGAACGCCGAGGCGGCGGAACAGCGCGTCGCGTCGGCAAAAGTGCGCATGCAGATCGCCGATTTCATAGCGAACTGGCGACACCCCATGTCGAGTGTAGTAACTGAGATGCCCTTCGTCGGAATAGACTGTCTCGCCCGCCGTCATGCCATTTCCCCCCGATATCCGGTGATCAAAGCCCGTTCTCCCGGTCGTGGGAAGAAAAATTTAATACTCGACAGTCATCATCGGACGACTGTGATCGCCGCAGCCGGGTTTGGCGTTGCCGCTGTCGAGGAAGCCTTGCCGAAGCCGATGGATTCCCCTCCCGCCCACTTCGAAATTGGTGCCATGCCGGAAAGCGACGGCGCCATTTTGGTCTTCGCCTCGAAGACGGTTGGCGAACAGGCACTGGCTTGGCTGATCCGCCAGGGAGAAGCTGTGGTGCAAGTGATCGCCGCGCGAGACGATGATGTCGCGATTCTCAACCTTTGCCGGACTCACGGGATTGCGGTCTCGGTGTTCGATCCCGAACGGACGCCGACGGGTCTCGTCGATTCCGGGCGTTCGTTCGCATGGTTGCTAAATCTTTGGAGTCCGCACCTGCTGCGGCGGCCGGTTCTTGGCCTTGCCCATCGGCGGCTGAATCTTCATCCCAGCCTGGTGCCGCATTGCCGCGGCAATGACAACGCGGCCTGGACCATCCGGCATGGTCTTCCTGCCGGGGTGTCGCTGCTGGAAATGGACGATGGCGTTGATACCGGGCGGGTCTGGGCACAGCGTGTCATCGAGTACGCCTTTCCCATCAGGGGACGCGACCTGCACCTAATGCTGGAAGCCGAACTGGTGCGCCTGTTCGTGGAATCTTGGGCTGCCCTGCGCGCTCGTCCGCCCGAGCCGCATTCACAGCAAGGACCGGTCACATGCTTCCGTCGTGCCGACACCAATGCCGACCGTCACCGTGATGCCGGTCATACGGCGACCCTGGCCGATACCGTGCGCTGGCTTTTGGCTCATGACTTCGCCCCTGGGACCACCGCCGAGATGATCATGGATGGGCGGCGCTTTCAGGTGCGGCTGGATATTCGCGAGGTGGAACCAGGGGCATGACCAACAGCGAAGCAGCGATATCTCGCCAAGTCGCCGCGTTGATATCGGCCGCACAGGTGCACTTCAACGGAGGCGACCAACTGGCCGCCGAACGGTCCTTGTGCGCCATTCTGGACCTAGCACCACAATTGGTGCCGATTCGCGAGTTGCTGGGACGCTGCATGTCGATGCGAGGCGATCATTCCGGCGCCCTTGCCGCGCTTGACTGGGCGGCGGCCTGGGCGTGTCTAGATGGGTGCCCACTGAACGACGACAGCCCTGCCGCCGCAGCCTATGCCTATGCCCTATATTTCCGCGCACGTATCGGCCAGTTTTCCCACAGTCCGTTGACCGCGTTGATGGTCGAGCGGTGCGTTGCCGGCATGCGGGTGGCGGCCCGCGCGCGCGCCGATCTCGCCTATCTGGGCAGCGTCACCCTGGTTGAGTTGGGATACCAGAAGGCCGCCGAGGAAATCTTTCTGATTGGCCATCGTATCCGGCTCGAGCAGCGAGCGGCCCTAGTGGAGAACGGGGAGCGGCGGCGCTTCATCTATGGCGACACCAGCGTCAGTTCGGGTATTCCCGGCGTTCCCAACCTTCTGGAGGGGATCGGTCACATCGCCTCGATCGACGGCTATCTAAAGATGGTGCGGCTGGGTTGGTTCGGCAAAATTCAGCCGACCATGTGTCTGCACGACAGCTCGGTGGTCAATCCCTATCTACTGGCCCGGATGGAACCGCACCTCACCATCTTGCGGGAACCGGCGGCCATCAAGGCGGCACTTCCGGCAGCCCAGGCCTGGGAGGAACTGATCAACAATTTCATGATGGTCGGTGAGCGTCCGATATTCAACTACCATGCAGCCGCGATGGCCCAGGCGGAATGGGAGCGTCAAGGGCGCGGCCCGCTCTTGTCGATTCCCGCTGCCGACCGTCTGCGCGCCCGCGGGCTGCTTGCCGAATGGGGCATCGGGGCGGATGGCTGGTTTGTCTGTCTGCACGTACGCGACAACGGATTCCGTCGCGAACGCGAGGCATGCAAAGAAAACAGGGGGCTTGAAAATCCCAACAACGCTGACATTGGCAGCTATCGTACCGCGATTGAGGCGGTTGCCGATCGCGGCGGCTGGGTGCTGCGGATGGGGGGAGCGGAAATGACGCCGCTTCCCTTTTCCCATCCCCGTCTAATCGACTATGCCCACAGTCCGGCCCGCTCCGCCGACATGGACATCATCCTGTGCGGCCTGTGCCGCTTTTTCATCGGCACATGCTCTGGTCTCTCGGGGGTGCCGCGTCTGTTCGGCGTGCCGACCATCTATACCAACGTCACACCCGCCTACGTGCGGCCGGCCTCGGGGGCCGACCTGTTCATTCCAAAGTTGCTGCGCACCAAGACCGATGGTCGCCGCCTATCGTTCCGCGAATGCTGGGCCGAACCCTACGGCCGAACCTTCCGGCCAGAAATCCTGGATGTTTTCGGGCTGGTCAACGAGGATAATTGCTCGGGTGACCTGCATGACATCACTGTGGAAATGATGGACAGCCTGGACGGTTGCGACCCTGGCGACGGGCCGGACGAGCGGGACCTGCGGCGGCGGTTCGATTCTCTGGCCGAGATCAGCGAGATCGCTGATGGCGGGTTCGGTTCGGCCGCTCGCCTGGGGCGCGCCTTCCTACGCCGCCATGCCGGCCTGTTGGCCGACATGCTCGAGGAGCATTGACCCATGCGCAAGATTATTTTCGTCACCGTCTTCTGGGGTCCGGAGTACAGTTTCCTTTATGCCAATTTCAGTCTTCCGGCACTGCTGGCGCCAGGCAACCTGCCGGCCATGAAGGAGGTGGTTCCGCTGGAATACTGGATCTACACCGACCGCGCCAACGCCGACCGGCTGGAGAAGGTTCCGGCCTTTGCCCGCCTGCGGGATCTGGCCGAGGTCAAATTCACTTTCATCGAGGATTCGACGCTGAGCGATTGCGTTACCCAGGAGCATTGCTACACCTTGATGGCCTCGGCGCACCGCCACGCGGTTGCCAAGGCGTGGGAACAAGACTTCGGCCTGTGCTTCCACGACCCCGACCGTATCCTGGCCAACGGCTCATTTTCCACCATCGCCGACAGGATTTCCGCCGGCTGGCGAGCTGTAATGGGCAATGGATTGTCGGTGGTCAGCGAAACCTGCTGCCCGCGCCTGGTCGAATTATCGCGCGACGGGACGGGGCATTCGTCACTCCTAGATGGACAATTGATCCTGGAACCCCGCCAAGCGGTCCGGTTGGCGGTTGAACACCTGCACGATCACTCGGCGGTGCAGATGGTGGACAGCGATCGTTTCACCGTCTGGCCGGCGGTGATGTTCTGGCCGTTGGAGGGGCACGGCTATCTGTGCCGGTCGTGGCACCACATCCCGCTGTTCGTCCATCCAGGACGTGACGGCAGCGACTTCAAGACCAGCATCGACGGTGACTTTGTCGGCCAGGTAGTGGGACTCGAGGATTGCTCGTATCTCGAGGAATCTGACGAATTCATGTTGATTGAACCGGTGCGTCTGGCCCGGCGGCGTAATCATCCGCCCGGGTTCAACGCCCTGCGGGCCTTCGATGTGATGTATTGGGCAATGGGCAATACCAACGAGATGAACCGCGAGTTCGCTCGGCACACGCTGTGGATGCATGACGGTGCCGTCATCGACCGCGCCAAGGCCGCGGCTGTCGCCGACGCCCTTATGGACGAGGTGTTCGGCCTGATGGCCCAAGTGGCCGCGTTTGAGAGTCACCGGGACCAGGGCTTTGCCGATCTGTTGGGCTCGCCGCTGCCACGGATGAGTTAGATGGTAGCTGGCCGTTTCCCCTTTTGTCGCGTGTCCGCCGATCCCATATGGGCAGCGAGAGGGCCAGAAGGCTCTCCCTTCAGTCACGTCCGCTGATGGAGAAGTCGTCATGGAAGTCTATTCCCAGCTGAAATTCCTGCGCTTCCGCGATCGTCTGGACGCCGTGGCCGATGGCCGGGTGCCGGCGCCGGTCCATATCCGCATCAAGCCGATCAATCGCTGCAATCACGATTGCTGGTATTGCGCCTACCGCAATTCGAAGCTCAAGCTGGGCGAGGACATGGATGAGAACGACACCATCCCCACGCCCAAGCTGTTCGAGATCGCGGACGACATCGTCGACATGGGGGTCAAGGCGGTGACCTTTTCGGGCGGCGGCGAGCCTTTGCTGCACAAGGCGCTGCCCGAGGTGATCGACCGCCTGGCCGCGGGCGGCGTCGCGGTGGCGACGCTGACCAACGGCGTCAACCTGAAAGGCCGGGTCGGCGAGGCCCTGGCCCGCCACGCCACCTGGGTCCGGGTGTCGATCGACGCCTGGGACAACGATTCCTATGCCGCGTCCCGTTCGGCCCGGCCCGGCGATTTCGACCGGGTGGTGGACAACATGCGGGCCTTCAAGGCTTCCGGAACCAGATGCGTGCTGGGTGTCAGCCTGATCATCGACCAGGTCAACCACACCCATGTCGCCGAACTGGCTGCCCGTTTCAAGGAACTGGGCGCCGACCATGTCAAGCTGGCCGGTGCGGTGACCGCCAACGACGCCGCAGAACACAACGCCTATCACGAACGCTTCGCCGCCGAGACCGCGCGCCAGATCGCCCTGGCGCAGCAACTGGCCGACGACCGCTTCCAGGTGCTCAATCATGTCCACCGCATGGCCGAAAGCTTCGACAAGCCTTACCATTCCTGCCCGTTCGCTCGTTTCCTGACGGTGATCGGCGCCGACCAGACGGTCTATCTGTGTCAGGACAAGGCCTATACCCAGTCGGGCATCCTGGGATCGATCAGGCAAAGGCGGTTCTCGGAATTCTGGTTCTCGGACGAGAACCGTCGGGCGCTGCAGGCCGTCGACCCCTCGGTCCATTGCCGGCATCATTGCGTCGCCCACGGCAAGAACATGGCCCTGGTCGACTATCTGTCCCAGGACCTCGGGCACGCGATGTTCGTCTGATGGCCGAGTTCAACTTCATCCAGAAGCTGCACAGCAGCACCAAGCGCGATTATGTCGCCCGGGTGGTCGAATCCGATAAGGCCGAATGCGCCGCCATCGCCCGGCAATGGGGTGCCGATTACTGGGACGGCGACCGTCGCCACGGCTATGGCGGCTATCGTTATGACGGACGCTGGCGCCCGGTCGCCGAGGAACTGGCGGCCCATCTGGGCCTGAAGCCGGGGATGCGCCTGCTGGACATCGGTTGCGGCAAGGGCTTCCTGCTGTACGAGTTCACCCAGGTGGTGCCGGGGCTGGAGGTGGCCGGGCTGGACATCTCGGCCTATGGCGTCGACAACGCCAAGCCCGAGGTGCGGCCGTTCCTGACGGTGGGCGACGCGGTCGGTCTGCCCTATGGCGTCGGCGAATTCGACGCGGTGGTGTCGCTGGGTTGCCTGCACAACCTCGACCTGCCCGACCTGTGGCAGGCGGTGGGCGAGATGCAACGGGTCTGTCCATCGGCGGCCAAGTACGTGATGGTCGAATCCTTCCGTGACGAACGCGAGAAGGCCAACCTGCTATATTGGCAGCTGACATGCCGATCGTTCCACGATCCCCGCTCGTGGGCGTGGCTGTTCGAGCGGACGGGCTATCGCGGCGACTGGGGCTTCATCTTCTTCGAATAGCCTGGGCCACCGCCGAGGCGATGCCTTCCGGCTGCAGGCCGAACCGTGCCAGCAAGGCGTCCTGCGAGCCGTAATGATGGACGAAGGAATCGGGCAGGGCCAGGCGCAGGGTCGGCCCGACCGATCCGGCGGCCGCCAGGGCGTCCAGCACCGCCGCCCCCAATCCGCCGACGCGGGAATGCTCCTCGACGCTGACCACCAGGCGCTTGCCCCGGGCCATCGCCACCGTCTGTTCGGCGTCGAACGGCTTGACGGTGTGGGCGTGCAGAACGGCGCAGCCGATGCCGTCGGCAGCCAGCCGCTCGGCGGCGGCCAAGGCGCGGCCGGTCATCACCCCGGTCGAGACCATCAGCACGTCGGCGCCGTCGCGCATGGGGATGGCGCGGCCGATAGCGAAACCGGCCTCGGGCCGCGAGATCACCGGGTCGCCGCCCTTGCCCAGGCGGATGTAAAGCGGTCCCGGCCAGTCCAGGCTGGCCTCCATCAGCCGGGTCATCTCGTCGGCGTCGGCGGCCGCCACCACCGTCATACCGGGAAGGGCGGAAAACAGAGCCACGTCGTCGATGGCGGTATGGGTCGGTCCCAGCGGCGCATAGACTAGGCCGCCGCCATTGCCGACCAGACGGACGGGCAGGTCGTGCAGGCAGACGTCGACCGCTACCTGTTCCAGGCAGCGCCGGGTCAGGAAGGTGGCGATGGTGTGGACGAACGGCATCAGCCCGTCCATGGCCATGCCGGCGGCCATGCCGATCAGGTTGGCCTCGGCGATGCCTTCGATGACGAAACGCTCGGGCAAGTCGGCGGCCATCTGCTTCAGGGTGCCGGCCGACGGGTCCGAGCCGACATAGACCACGCGGGGGTCGCGGGCGGCCAGCCGGTGGATCATGTCCAGGCAGGTCTTGCGCATCACATCCCTCCCAGTTCGGCCACGACCGTCGCCGCCTCGGTCTCGGTCAGCTTGCGCTTGTGATGCCAGTCGGCGACGCCCTCGGCGATCGACACCCCCTTGCCCTTGACGGTGTGGGCGATGACCAGCGACGGCTTGCCGCCCTGCAGCGGCAGGTGGGCGAACACCCGCCCCAGTTCGGCGACGTCGTGACCGTCGGCCTCGGCCACCGCGAAGCCGAAGGCGCGCCACTTGTCGGCCAGAGGTTCGAGCGGCTGCACCCGTTCGATGGGGCCGTAGGATTGCAGCTTGTTGTAATCGATGACGGCGACCAGGTTGTCCAGGCCGTGCTTGGCGGCGCTCATCGCCGCTTCCCACACCGAGCCCTCGTTGATCTCGCCGTCGCCCATCACCACGAACACCCGGCTGGAGCGCCGCTGGATGCGGGCCGCCAGCGCCATGCCCAGGCCGATGGACAGGCCGTGACCCAGCGCCCCGGTCGAGGCCTCGATGCCCGGCAGGCGGCCCTTCTCGGGGTGGCCGGGCAGGCGCGAGTCGACGGCGCAGAAGCTGGAAATCTCCGCGGGCGGAAAGAAGCCCTTGTCGGCCAGCACGGCGTAAAGGGCCAGTACGCCGTGGCCCTTGGACAGGATGCAGCGGTCGCGGTCGGGGGCGGTGGGATTGGCCGGGTCGATCCGCAGAACCTCGTCGTAAAGGACGCGCAGAATCTCGATCAACGACATGGTGGCGCCGAAATGGATGCCGGCCGAGCGGATGGCGCCGATAGCCAGCCGCCGCAGGTGGCGCGAGCGTTCGTCAAGCGGGGGCGAGGTCATAGGCGTCTTCCAACCAGGACAGCAGGGCGTGGGACTTCTCGAGTTGCCGCGCGCGCGCGGCCTGGGTTTCCGCGGCGCCCTCGGCCAAGCCGCGGCGGGCCATGCGGTCGGGGCGGAACTCGTTGAGCAGGATCAGGCACCAGATCAGCCCGAACAGCGGCAGCATCGCATCCAGCCGGGCGGGCAGAGTCCGGTCGTCGGGCAGTGCCGCCAGCATCAGCGTGCGCAGGCGGTCGCGGTCGGGGGCGGTGAAGGCCGATCCGGGATGCAGGATGGCGTCGGCGATGGCCTTCTCGGGACCGTCCCAGCCGAAATACTCGAAATCCAGGAAGATCGCCCCGGTCTCGGTCGCCAGCATGTTGTGGCGGCCGAAATCCGACGGGCTGAGCACACGGCGGGCCGGATCGGGCGAGGTGGCGAACCCGGAACCCAGCAGGTCGCGGGCACGCTCGAAGGCGCGGGCGGCGGCGCGGCGAACGGCGGTCAGGTGGTCGGCCACCGCCGCCACCCCCGCCAGCGGCGCCAGCCTGTCCTCGAACTGGGCCAAGGCCTGATCGGCGGTGAACACCGGGGTCGAGCCAGCGGGCAGGGCCGCCGCCCCGTCATCGGCGCGCAGCCCTTGCAGCCTGGCGAAGAACGCCCCCATGTCGGCGATGGCGTCAAGGTCGGTCTCTGCGGCCGGGCGGCCCTCGATCCATCGGTAAAGCGCGGCGTGGCGTTCGGGGGCGACGACGACCGGAGCCGGCACCGGCAGGCCGTGCCGGGTCAGGAAGGACAAAGCCCGCCATTCCTGTCCCAGGCGGTCGCGCCGGTCCTCGGCCTGGGGCGGATAGGATTTCAGCGCCAGACGCCCGCTTTCGGTCTCGATGGCGAAGATGCGGTTGTTGCCGCCGCGCGCCACCGGGCGGGCGGCCAGGACCGGGCGGCCCAGCAGGGTGGCGGCCAGCGCCCGGGAGTCGTCGGGCGTCACCCCAGCACCCGTTCGGCAACGGCGGCCCAGTCGTCCAGCAGCACTGCGCGGGTGGCGGCGGGAAAGCCGGGATCGTCCAGCACCTCGGCCAGGTCGTCGACGAACAGGTCCGGCGCCAGGGCGCGGATGCGCGCCAGCTTGGCGGCGCGGTCGTCCTCGAAGTGGATGTCGACCGGCGCGAAGCCCAGCCGCGAGAAATAGCCATGCCGGTCCAGCCAGCCCAGCGCCGCCAGGCGCAGATCGGTGCCCGAGGTGTCGGAATGGCCGGTCCGGGTCTTGTGGCTGATGATCGCCAGGGCGTGGCCGGCGGCGCGTGCCGCGAGGATGAAGTCGATCGAGCCGGGCAGCGGGCGGGCAAGGTCGATGCGCGGGCCGTAGACCTGGCCCTGCAGACGTTGCCAATCGGCCTCGCCGTCCGGCCGGGCGCGGATAGCGGCACGGATGGCGGCCTTGCCGCCGGCGAACCCGGCCGCGACCAGCCCCGACTCGGCGGCGACGGTGCGGAACGCCTCGTCATAGCCGATCAGAGTGTTGTCGAGGTCCAGGCCGATCAGCACCTCGCCTCCTTCACGCCAGCTTGGTCTGCTGCATCAGCTTGATGTTGAAGTAGACCGGGTTGTCCAGCGGATCGGGGACCTTGCCGGCGGCGAAGGCGGCGGCAAGGTCGCGTACCGCGTCTGAGATGGTGTGGCGCGGCACGAAGCCCAGCTCGCTTCTCATCCGCTCGGACGAGACGTGGTACGAGCGGTTGTCGTTTGTCGGCACCACCTCGATCTCGACCGGCTGCCCCAGGGCGTCGCGCACCATGTGGGCGATCTCCATCACCGTGAAGTTCTCCCAGCCGGCGTTGAAGGTCTTGCCGTCCCAGCGGGCGGGATCGACCTCCAGCATGTGCAGGTACAGGTCGACCATGTCGTCGACATGGATGTTGGGACGCTTCTGGCCGCCGCCGAACACGGTGATCTTGCCCTTGTTGATGGCGTGATTGGTCAGGATGTTGACGGTCAGGTCCAGCCGCAGCCGGGGGGCATAGCCGCAGACCGTCGCCGGGCGGATGATGCCGACGGCGAAGCCCGGAGCGCGTTCGGCCAGCAGTTCGTCCTCGCACAGGGCCTTGAACTTGGAATAGTCGGTCAGCGGCTCGCGCAGCAGGTCCTCGGTAACCTCGGCCTCGTCCTTGACGCCGTAGACCGACGACGAGGACGCGTAGATGAAGCGCCCGATCCCGGCTGCCTTGGCGGCGCGGACCAGCGGCAGGAAGGCGTCGTGGTTGATCGAGCGGCCCAGTTCGGGGTCGAGGTCGTAGGACGGGTCGTTCGAGATGCAGGCCAGGTGAATCACCGTGTCGCAGCCGGCCAGGGCGGCTTTCACCGCTTCGGGGTCGCGCAGGTCGCCGCGGACCTCGATCAGGCGGTCGCCGCGCAGGTCGGTGAACAGATCGGGCAGATAGAGGTAAAGGTCCAGCACCGTCACCGTGTAGCCGGCGGCCAGCAGCTTGGGGACCAGGGCGCTGCCGACATAGCCGGCGCCGCCGGTGACCAGGACGTGTTGCGGGCGGGACATGGCGTTTCTCCTTACTTCAGCAGGCGTTCGACGAACTTGATCAACTCGACCCGCCCGACCGAGCGGCGATGGCCGACGATGCCGACCTTGATGGCGCCGACGGCGTTGCCGACGAAGCCGACCAGGTCCATCGGGCCGCCGGCCGCCACCAGCGGCGAGGTCACCGCCAGGAAGGCGTCGCCGGCCCCCACGGTGTCCAGGGCGCGCTTGGTGAAGGCCGGCACACGGGTGACCTTCTTGCCCTTGGCCCAGGTGGCGGCACCTTCCTGGCCCATGGTCACCGTGATGCGGTTGCAGTCGATGCGCGCCGGAAGGTGTTTGCTCAGGATGGTGGAAATGTCGCTGTAGCGGTCGCCAGTGGCCAACTTGGCCTCGGGGGCGTCGATGCAGATATAGTCGGCTTTGGAATAGCGGGTGATCAGGTTGAAGCCGGTGTTGGCGCTGTTGGTCTGGGTGTTGACCGCCAGGAAGCGGGCGTTGTCGACCAGTGCCTTGATGACCGGGGCGGTGATCATGCCGTGCCCGAAGTCGGTGACGATCACCAGGTCGTACTTGGGGGCGCGGTTGGCAATGACGCGGACCAACTCGGCTTCCTGACGGCCCGAGGTCGGCGTGTCGTCCATGTAATAAACCTCGAACAGCTTGCGCATGCCGGAATCGATGAAGCGGCACTTGCGGGTGGTCGGAGCACCGTTGCGCAGCAGAGCGGTCAGGGTAACGTTGGGCAGCAGCGAATCGCGGATCAGCTTCTCGTGACTGTCGGCGCGGCCCAGAACGGTGACCACCTCGACCTCGGCGCAGAAGTTGGCGACATGGTTGGCCGCCGCGATGCAGCCGCCGGCGAACAGTTCGCCCTCGCGGTGCAAGGTGGCGATCATGTTTTCCTTGGGCGACTTGCCCAGGGCGGTGACGTATTGGTAGTCATCGACGATGGCGTCGCCGACCACCAGCACCTTCAAGGCGGCGGCACGCTCCAGCATCGGGCGGACCTGGCTCAGTGCGTCGCGCTGGCGCAGGCCGGCCAGATAATCCTTCAGGGTCGGATCGTAGACGTCGAGATAGTTATTGATCAGCGACGACGACGAGAACACCAGTTCGTTGGTGAAGACGATGCATCCGCCATGTTCCTCGACAGCTTGGCGTTCGGCGACGATCTTGCCGGTGACGTCGGTTTCGGAATCCTTGTAGTCCGAACCCTTGACGTAGACGTCTGGCTTGATGGCATGGATCACCGTCTCGGCCGAGGCGGCGTCGTTGATCCCGACATAATCGACGTGAGCGAGCGAGGCCAGCATCTCGGCGCGCTGGTGCTCGCCGAACACCGGCCGGCCTGGTCCCTTGTTGACGAAGGCGTCGGCGGTGATGGTGACCATCAGCACATCGCCCTCGCGCCGGGCAGCCTCGAGGTGGCGGACATGGCCCAGATGCAGCAGGTCGAACACGCCATGGCACAGCACGACGGTGCGGCCTTCGGCCCGCAACCGGTGCGAGATGGCGCCCAACTCGGCCAGGGACTGGACCTTGTCGCCTTGGGGGTAGCGGTGCGAGGGTGTCACAGATTCGGTCATGACACCCGTCCCAGGTACTTGAACCAATCGGCGGTAGCGGTGGCGATGCTGTCGGGCGTCCACAAGGGCGCGTCGCGCCAATAATCGATCCCGGCCACGACCTTGGCGACGCCGTCCTCGAAGCTGACCGCGGGGCGCCAGTCCAGCATCCGCGAGATGCGGGCGGTGTCGGCGAAGGTGATGTCGGGTTCACCCGGCCGCTTGGGGATGTGCACCACCGGACCGCCCAGCAGCTCGACCAGCCGGTTGACGCTGTAGGTTCCGTCCGAGCCGACATTCATCACTTCGCCGGCCAGATCGGACCGCGCCGCGCTCAGAAAGGCGCGAGCGACGTCGGTGACATAGGTGAAGTCCCGGGTCTGTGTGCCGTCACCGACCACGGTAAAGGGTTGGCCGGCCAGCTTCTGGCGCAGGAAGACGCCGAACACCGCGCCGTAGGTGCCCGAGGTGCGCGAGCGCGGGCCGTAGACGTTGAACAGCCGCAGGCACACGGTCGGCAGGCCGTAGCAGGTGTGCCAATGGCGGACATAGCATTCACCGACATACTTGGTCAGAGCATAGGGATACATCGGCCGGATGTCGGCCGTCTCGGGGGTCGGCGTCACGTCAGGGATGCCGTAGCACGACGACGACGCGGCATAGACGAAGCGCGACACGCCGGCCTGGCGCGCGGCCTCGAGCACGCGCAGAGTGCCCTCGACATTGGCTTGGTGGTAGGGGCCTGGTTGCTGGATCGAGGGGACGATGTCGGCCAGTGCGGCCAGATGGAACACCCAGTCCATGTCGGCGAACAGCGGCGCGATGTCGTCGGTGGCGATATCGGTTCGGTGGTGGACTAGGCGGGCGTGGCCGGCGACATGGGCCAAGTTCTCGGGACGTCCGGTCGAGTGGTTGTCGATGACCACGACGTCGTGGTCCGCCGCCAGCAGGGCGTCGACCAGATGGCTTCCGATGAAGCCGGCGCCTCCGGTGACAAGACATTTCTTGCGCACGATCGTTTCCCTTTCCGGGGCGCGGTCACAGACCACATTCTGCCGCACAGGATTCCCGTACAATGGTTAAGGCTTCTCTATCAAATCGACCCAACCAGTGGCGGATGGGCGACCGGATGGCGGTGGCGGACCAGCATGTCGGCCAAAGCGATCCGGTGCTCGGGTCGGTCCGGTTCCGCCCGGCGGGCGCGACGGAACATCGCCGCTGATTCCTTCAAGAGGCCCAGTTCCCGCAAGATGCTGCCGATCCCCGTTAGAGCCACAAGGTCGAGAGGGGGGGATTTCTGCAGCGGACGTGGTAGACTGCTCTCCGGTGGATCAGGAATGGGGCGAGGGATGCCATGCCCGTGCCGTCTCCGTGGGATACGGGACAGTTTTTCGCCCCATCAACCCATTAATTCTATTAATTAGAATAGTTGGCTGGGGCGCCAGGATTCGAACCTGGGAATGGCGGTACCAAAAACCGCTGCCTTACCACTTGGCTACGCCCCAACAGCGGGGCCGCACCATAGTCTGAAGTCGGGCGGGTTTCAAGAGAGCAAAGGCGCGGCGCGAATCCACCAGGCGGGTTGGGCCTGGGTCAGGGACTGGGCGGCGGATTCGGCGTCCGCCCGGGCGGAAAACAGGCCCAGGCAGGTGGCGCCCGACCCCGACATCCGCGACAGCAGGCAGCCGGGCTGGGCGGCCAGCAAGTCCAGGGCCGTGGCGACGGCGGGGACCAGCGAGATGGCGGCATCGGTCAGGTCGTTGCGGCGCGCCGCCAGCAGGGCCGCCAGATGGGCGGCGTCGCGGGGCGTGGTTTCCAGCGGTGCCGGATCGGAGAAACAGCCGGCGCGGGCCTTGAACACCGCCGGGGTCGACAGCGGCACACGCGGGTTGGCCAGGACCAGCCATGCCGGCGGCAATGGCGGCACCGGCGCCAGGATTTCGCCGATCCCCGACATGCGGGCGGGGCGGCCGGCCAGACACACCGGCAGGTCGGCCCCCAGACCGAGAGCCAGGGCCTGCCGCCGGCCTTCCGGCAGGTCGACCCGCCACAGCCGCTCCAGCGCGCGCAACGCGGCGGCGGCGTCGGTCGAGCCACCGCCGATGCCGGACGCCACCGGCAGAACCTTGGTCAGGCGGATGGCGGCCCCGCCGCGGACATCCGCGGCCAGGGCCAGGGCCCGGGCAGCCCGCAGCACGATGTTGCCGTCGTCGCACGGCAGGCCGGCGGCACCGGGACCGTCCACCGTCAGGCTCAGGGTCCCGGCCGGTTCCACCGTCACCGTGTCGCCGATTCCGGCGAACACCGCCAGGGAATCCAGCAGATGATAGCCATCGGCCCGCTTGCCGGTGACATGCAGATACAGATTGACCTTGGCCGGAGCCGGTTCCGACTGGATCACGGATGGTTCAGCGGCTTGGCCGGAACCTGCCCGGTGCGGATCTTCAGCTTCAGCGGCTCGACCTGCTCGGGCTCGGGGTCCAGCGCATTGGCGCGCAGCCACTGGAACATGGCTTCCTCCACCCGGCCGACCTGCCAATAGGCATCGCCCAGATGGTCGTTGATGGTGGGATCCTCGGGCTTCAGCTCGGCGGCCCGTTCCAGATAGCGCACGGCGCCGTGATAATCGCCCAGCCGGTACAAGGCCCAGCCCATGCTGTCGACGATGGCGCCGTCCTTGGGCCGCAATTCGACGGCCTTTTCCAGCATCTTGCGGGCTTTTTCCAGATGCAGCCCCATGTCGACCCACGAATAGCCCAGATAATTCAGCACGTCGGCCTGATCGGGCTTCAGCCGCAGGGCTTCCAGGAAGTCGGCCTCGGCCCGGGGCCATTGCCTGGACCGTTCCAGGCAGATGGCCCGGCTGTACAGCAGCGCCCAGTGGTGGGGCTCCGGCGTGCCGGCCCGGCCGATGGCGGCATCATAGGCGGCGGCGGCTTCGGCAAAGCGTTTGCGCCGCCGCAGGATGTCGCCCTTGGTGACAAGGGCCTCCAGCGAATCCGGCCGCTCTTTCGCCAACTGGTCCAGTTGAGCCAGCGCCGCCGCGGTCTGCTGCATCTCGTCCAGGTTGATGGCGGCGCGCAGCCGGCCATAGGCATGGGACGGCAGGGCCGGGTCCAGCGCCAGATAATGGCCGTTGGCCTCGTCCAGGCGGTTCTGGGCGGTCAGCAGGTCGGCCACCGTGGTCTGGGCCAGCGGCATGTCCTGGCGCATCCACAAGGCCAGACGGGCATACAGCATGGCCATTTCGCCGGCATTGCCCTGACGCATCAGCGAAGCGATGTCGAACAGGGCTTCGGCCAGGCCGGACCGGGCGTCGGGAACCGCGCGGGGGATCGCCCCCCCCTGGCTCAGCAGCCGCTTGCCGTCGAACAGCATGCTGTCGGGATGGTCGGCCTGATAACGGCCGTACAGCGAGGCGGCATCGGCCATTCGGCCGCTGCGCTGATACCACGAACCGGCACTTTCGATGCCGCGAACCGACAATTGCGCCGACAGGGCGGTGCGGTAGCCGTCCTCGGCGGCCTGGACGCGGCCGCCCAGGTCGGCGATCAGGGCGGTGTGGAAGGCCCGCAGCAGCTCAAGCCCCTTGGTCTGCCCCAAAGGGTCCAGGGCGGCATCGGCATCGGCACGATCCTGGGCTGCACGGCTCCAGGCCAGCATCAGCGGCGCCAGAATCCCGTGAACGCCCCGCCGGGGCAGTTGGGAGAACCGCTCTTCCGCCTTGGCCCAATGCCCGGCCCGGGCGTCGTTGAGCCCGGCGACCAGCAGCGGCAGGGGTGAATCGGCGTCGAAGGCCAGAACCCGTTCGGCCAGGGGGGCGGCCACGTCCATCCGGCCCTCGGCGGCCATCAGGCTGAAGGTCCGCTGCAGCAACTCGCCGTTCTCGGGATCGAATTTCAGGGCCGAGGCGTAATAATCGGCCGCGGTGCGGCTGTCGCCGGTCCCCTGCGCCAGCCGTCCGGCCAGATAGCCGGCCAGCGCCGACCGCCCCTCGGCGGCCGTTTCCGCCGCCAATCGGGCGTCAGGATCGGTCTTCTGACGGGACTGGGAACATCCGGCCGCCACGACCGCCACGATGGCCAGGGCCGCAGCCCCACCCCCGACCCGCTTGCTCCACCGCGCCATCCATCGTCCCTAGAGGTCTTGTGCCCGCGCCGCGACTGACGGGCGCGGGCCAGAAAGTGAATAGACCGACATCATAACCTATTCCGGCGCGGGCGCTATGGTCTTGCTCAGGCCGCCGCCGACTTCTGCTTCAGCAGGGCCAGGATTTCCCCGGCGGCCTTGGGGATGTTGGTGCCGGGCCCATAGACCGCGGCCACCCCGGACTGGTACAGGAAGTCGTAATCCTGCTGCGGGATGACGCCGCCGGTGACCACCAGGATGTCGCCGGCCCCCTGCTTCTTCAGTTCGCCGATCAGGGCCGGAACCAGGGTCTTGTGGCCGGCGGCCAGGGACGAGGCGGCGACGATGTGGACGTCGTTTTCCACCGCCTGGCGGGCGGCCTCTTCGGGGGTCTGGAACAGCGGCCCGACATCGACGTCGAACCCGATATCGGCGAAGGCGGTGGCGATGACCTTGGCGCCGCGGTCATGGCCGTCCTGGCCCATCTTGACCACCAGAATGCGCGGACGGCGGCCTTCCTGGGTGGCGAAAGCGTCGATGTCGGCCTTCAGCCTGGCGAAGCCCTCGTCCCCCTGATAGACGCCGCCATAGACGCCCGAGATCGAGCGGATCACCGCCTTGTGGCGGGTAAAGGCGGATTCCAGGGCGTCGGAAATCTCGCCGACGGTGGCGCGCACGCGGGTGGCGGCCACCGACAGTTCCAGCAGGTTGCCCTCGCCGGACTCGGCGGCCCGGGTCAGGGCCGCCAGGGCGGCGTCGACCTTGGCCTGGTCGCGGGTCGCCTTGATCTGCTTCAGACGGGCGATCTGCGCCTCGCGGACCTTGGCGTTGTCGACGTCCAGTATCTCGATGGGGGTTTCTTCCTTGGGCTGGTACTTGTTGACGCCGACCACCACTTCCTCGCCGCGGTCGATGCGGGCCTGACGGCGGGCGGCGGCCTCTTCGATCTTCATCTTGGGCATGCCGGACTCGACGGCCTTGGTCATGCCGCCCAGCGCCTCGACCTCCTGGATCAGCGCCCAGGCTTCCTCGATCATGCTGGCGGTCAGGCTTTCCACGTAATACGACCCGGCCAGCGGATCGACGACGTTGGGGATGCCGGTCTCTTCCTGGATGATCAGCTGGGTGTTGCGGGCGATGCGGGCCGAAAACGGCGTCGGCAGGGCGATGGCTTCGTCCAGGGCATTGGTGTGCAGGCTCTGGGTGCCGCCCAGCACCGCGGCCATCGCCTCGATGGTGGTGCGGATGACGTTGTTGTAGGCGTCCTTTTCGGTCAGCGACACGCCCGAGGTCTGGCAATGGGTGCGCAGCGCCATCGACCCCGGCTTCTGCGGGTCGAACTGCTTGATCAGCCGCGCCCACAGGAAGCGGGCGGCGCGCATCTTGGCGATTTCCATGAAGAAATTCATGCCGATGGCCCAGAAGAACGACAGCCGGCCGGCGAAATCGTCGATCTTCAGGCCACGACCCAGGGCGGCGCGGACATATTCCAGACCGTCGGCCAGGGTGAAGGCCAGTTCCTGCACCGCCGTCGCGCCGGCTTCCTGCATGTGGTAGCCGGAGATGGAGATGGAGTTGAACTTGGGCATGTTCTTCGA
>CAJANN010000324.1 GCA_903941095.1 uncultured Rhodospirillaceae bacterium
GAGATCCGCGCCGCCATCACCCCCGATCACAAGGAATATGGTGCGGCGATGGGGATGGCCACGGCCATGCCGAAGTCGGCAGCCCCCCAGTCGACTCCGTCGGCCAGCGCCAGCGGCAACAAGCCGTCCTGGGCCCAGTAAGGGGAACGGCCATGCTGCTGCGCCCCCGCCAGAAGCTGTTCGTCGAGCGTAGCGCCCGCGCGCTCGACGAACACCAGAACACCCTGGGCGTCGCGCCCACCGGGGCCGGCAAGACCATCATGCTGTCGGCCACCACCAGCGAAGTGATCGGCGGCACCCAGGCCAAGGCCTGCGTGCTGGCCCATCGCGATGAACTGACCGACCAGAACCGGACCAAGTTCGGCCGTGTCGCCCCGCTGCTGACCACGTCATTGGTGGATTCCCGGACAAAGTCCTGGGACGGCCAGGTCACCTTCGCCATGGTTCAGACCCTGGCCCGCCAGGCCAACCTGGAGACCATGCCGACGATCGACCTGCTGGTCATCGATGAAGCCCATCACGCGGCGGCCGACAGCTACCGCCGGATCATCGACCAGGCCCTTCATCGCAACCCCATGTGCCGGATCTACGGCGTCACGGCGACGCCCAATCGGGGCGACCGCAAGGGTCTGCGGCCGATCTTCTCCAACGTGGCCGATCAGATCCGTATCGGTGAATTGGTTTCCGCCGGCCATCTGGTGCCGCCCCGGACCTTCGTCATCGATGTCGGCGTCCAGGAGGATCTGGCCAAGGTCGGCTGTTCCGGCGACGACTTCGACATGGCCGAGGTGTCGCGGGTGATGAACACCGTGCCGGTCAATGAGGCGGTGATCCGCCATTGGCAGTCCAAAGCCGGTGACCGTCAGACCGTGGTGTTCTGCTCCACGGTGGAACACGCCCGCAGCGTCACCGCCGCCTTCGAAGCCGTCGGCATCAGGACCATCATGGTCACCGGCGAAATGCCCGATGGCGAGCGAAAGGCCGCCCTGGCCGGCTACGCTGCCGGCAAGGCCCAGGTCGTCGTCAATGTGGCGGTGCTGACCGAAGGCTGGGATCACCCGCCCACCAGCTGCGTGGTGCTGCTGCGGCCCAGTTCCTACAAGAGCACCATGATCCAGATGGTCGGCCGGGGCTTGCGCACGGTCAATCCGGAGGAGCACCCCGGAATCATCAAGACCGATTGCATCGTCTTGGATTTCGGCACCTCCAGCATTCTACACGGCTCGCTGGAACAGGATATCGACCTGAACGGCAGTGAGGGCACCGGAGAAGCCCCCACCAAGGAATGCCCCGAATGCGGAGCGGTCGTACCGCTGGGCGTCACCGAATGCCCGCTGTGCGGCCATGTCTGGGATCGCGCTGCCGCCGACCCGGGGACGCCCATGGGCGATTTCGTGATGACTGAAATCGACCTGCTGAAGCGGTCCAGCTTCCGGTGGTGTGATCTGTTCGGTGATGACGCCGCGCTCGTGGCCAGCGGGTTCAACGCCTGGGGCGGCATCTTCTTCCTCAATGGCCGTTGGCACAGCGTCGGCGGCTTGAATAGGGCGATGCCCCATCTGCTGGCTATCGGCGAACGCACCGTCTGCCTGGCCGCTGCCGACGACTGGCTGAACCAAAACGAAACGGACGAGAGCGCCCACAAGTCGCGGCGGTGGCTCAACCAGCCGCCCACCGACAAGCAGCTGACCTTGTTGCCGGTGGAATTCCGCCAGGACCTCAGCCTGACCCGCTATCAGGCCTCGGCACTGCTAGCGTTCCGGTTCAATCGCCAGGCCATCCGCTCGCTGGTGTTCGACGCCAGCAACGACACGTCCGCGAGGGCTGCGTGATGGAGCTCTATCATGACCATCACCACCCGCCTTCGCCTATGGCACCCGCGTGGAGTGCTGTGCGCGGTCTGTCGTCAGCCTGCCCATGGCTTTGGCTGGCGCGACCCGGTGCGATCGAAGCGGCCTCGGCCATCGGTCTGGTTCTGCTCGAAAGCCTGCCAAGGGTACTGGGCACGATTGGCGCGGAGATCTCCAGCCATGGTTGACCTCACCGATCAGGAACAGGCCGCGATCCGCGCCGCCATGAAGTTGGTCGCCGAATTGATGGACGAGATCGGCTGGGACAGGCGCCTGGCCGACCTCTCCGAGGTTCAGGTGCTGAGCCTGATCGAGGCCGCCGTGGAAGGGTTTCAGGACGCCATGCGGGCAAGCGCCGCGTCCGATAGCACGGAGATCCCGTTCTGATGCTGGACTTCAATCACCAACCGAGCGTCGCCGAACGCATCAACGCCCTGATCGACACAGGGCTGGTTGCCGAGCGGGATGCGTCCACACCGCGGGCCTATCTTGGCGGATCCCGCCTCGGACACTCCTGCGAACGTGCGCTGCAATTCGAGTTCGCGGCTGCGCCAAAGGACCCCGGTTCCGATTTCAACGGCCAGACCCTGCGCATCTTTGCCATCGGCCACGCCCTGGAGGATGTGGCGATCCGCTGGCTGCGGCGGGCTGGCTTCGACATCTACACCCGCAAAGGCAACCGGCCTGACGGCGAGCAATTTGGCTTCTCGGTCGCAGGCGGCCGGGTCCGCGGTCATGTGGACGGCATCCTGGCCGACGGCGCCCCCATTCCAGGGATGGGTTATCCCGCCCTTTGGGAATGCAAAACCATGAACGCCAAGAACTGGCGCGAGACCGCTGCCAAGGGTGTCACGGTGACCAAGCCGGTCTATGCCGCCCAGATCGCGCTGTACCAAGCGTACATGGAAGGCTCGATCCCCGGTATCGCCACCAACCCGGCGCTTTTCACCGCCATCAACAAGGACACCGCCGAACTGCACCACGAGTTGGTGCCGTTCGACGGGGAATTGGCCCAGCGGATCAGCGATCGCGCCGTCCGCATTCTGCAGGCCACCGATGCCGGCGAGTTGCTCCCCCGCATGACCTCCGACCCCGATTACTTCGAATGCCGGTTCTGCCCCTGGAAGATGAGGTGCTGGGCATGACTGCGCAGATTCCGGTTTCCATCGTGGGCGGTGCCGAACCCGATCCCGCCATGATCACGGCCTATGCCGAACTGGTGTTCGGCTATTGTGATGGCTGGGTTCCGGTGCGGGCATTGCCGGAAAAGGGTACGGACGAAGCGCAGCCGTCGCATACCCCCTTCCTCGAGGCCGACGCAGACCTCGCGACCAACCTGATCCGGCAGGCCAACTGGGCCGCACATGGCGACATGGCCATCTATGTCGTGCCCGGCACCGTCGCCAAGGCCGGCTCAGCCAAGTCCGAGGACGTGGTCCAGACCCAGGTCGTCCTGGTCGATCTGGATCACGGAGACATCGCCAGCAAGCGTGATCACCTGATCCGCCACATCGGGCCAGCCACCATGGAAGTGGCCTCGGGCGGTGTCACCCCTGAAGGCCAGCGCAAGCTCCACCTCTATTGGCGTCTGACCGAACCTGCCGAAGGCGACGACATCACCACTGTCTGCCGGGTCCGCCATATCATCGCCACCAAGGTCGGCGGCGATCCCTCGTTCCGCTCGGCCCATCAGCCAATCCGGGTTGCTGGCACCATCCACGCCAAGAATGGCTGCCGACGCCTGGTCGAGATTATGGCGGCCGGTTCGGTCGAGCGCGATCTGGGTGATTTGGTGGAAGCCGTTCTGGCCATGCCTCCGTTGGATGGAGAGGGATCGTCCTGGCTGGATTTCAATGACGCTGGCACGGCCCGCGGCTCGGTGACCGACCTGTTCAGCCAGCAGGTCCGTGAGGGTGGCATGGATGGCACCACCCGGTTCGATGCGCTGTCGCGGGTGATGGGGTATTGGATCCGGCGTTGCCGTGACGGCCACATCTCCCCGGCGGATGCCTGGGACGAGATCGTCGCCTACAACGAAGCCCGTATCGATCCGCCCTGGCCCATGGACCGCCTCCAGCGCGAAGCCGAACGCCTGTGGGCACGCGATCAGCGGCACGGCGACGCCCAGGACGGAGATGATCCTGACGACGATGGCATGGATGACGACGATGAAGATGCCGAGCCCGTCGCCTTCA
>CAJANN010000325.1 GCA_903941095.1 uncultured Rhodospirillaceae bacterium
GGGCTGGTCGACGTGGTGGTGGTCTACAAGATCGACCGCCTGTCGCGCTCGCTGATGGATTTCTCCAAGCTGGTCGAGGTGTTCGACCGCAACGCCGTCACCTTCGTGTCGGTGACCCAGTCGTTCAACACCACCACGTCCATGGGCCGGTTGACGCTCAACATCCTGCTCTCCTTCGCCCAGTTCGAGCGCGAGGTGATCGGCGAGCGCATCCGCGACAAATTCGCCGCGTCCCGGCGCAAGGGCATGTGGATGGGCGGCGTGCCGCCGCTCGGCTACGACGTGGTCGCTCGCAAGCTGGTGGTCAACCAGCCCGAGGCCGATCTGGTCCGCCATATCTTCGACCGCTTCCTCAAGGTTGGCTCCGCCACCCTGCTGGTCAAGGAATTGAACGCCGCCGGTCACCATACCAAGTCCTGGACCACCCAGGACGGCAAGCACCGCGACGGCGCGCCCATCACCAAGAACTTCCTCTACAAGCTGCTCGACAACCGAGTCTATCTCGGCGAGGCCGTCCACAAGGGCGAAGTCCATGCCGGCGAGCATCCCGCCATCATCGACCGCGCCACCTGGGACAAGGTGATGGCGGTGAAGACCGACAATGCGCCCAGGAAACGGGCCAATGCGGTGCGATCCTCGACCCCGGCGCCGCTGAAGGGGCTGATCCACTGCGCCCATTGTGGAAGGGCCATGACGCCGAGTTCGACCCGCAAGAAGGGCCGCCTCTACCGCTACTATACCTGCATGAAGGCAATCCATTCCGGCCATGAGTCCTGCCCGGTACGCAGCATCGCCGCCGGTGAGATCGAGGCCGCCGTCATCGGACAGGTCCGGGCATTGCTGCGCGCCCCCGAGATCCGGGCGCGGGCCGAACGGATGGCACCATCCATGGCGCCGACCGATCTGCATGCTGCCCTCGATCGCTTCGAGGCACTCTGGGACGAGCTGTTCCCGGCCGAGCAGGCCCGCATCCTCCAGCTTCTGGTGGAGAAAGTAGCCATCGCGCCAGACGGCGCCGAAATCCGCTTGCGGGCCGAGGGACTGGCCAGCGTCATCGCCGACATCACCGCCCAGGCAGGCGACAGGAGCGCGGCATGACCGCCGACGTCAGCATCAACACCCTGACCATCCGCGTCCCGCTGACCCTGCGGCGATATGGCGGCCGCAAGCTGGTGATCGTGCCAGAGGGCCACGGTGTTCCGGTGCGCGCCAAACCCACTCCCGACGACACGCTGCTGAAGGCGCTGGCCCGCGCCCATCGCTGGAAGCGCATGCTGGAATCCGGGCAGGTGGCATCCCTGAACGAGTTGTCTGAAGCCGAGAAGATCAGCCCATCCTACATGACCCGAATCTACCGCCTGACCTTGCTGGCCCCCGATATCGTCGAAACCATTCTAGACGGTCGTCAGCCCCGTACCCTGCAATTGGCCGACCTGATGGACGACATGCCGGTTGAATGGGACCGGCAGCGGGAAAGGTTCGGGGTGGCGAAGCGGCAAACATGAATTGCGCACTAGCGCTGCAGTCATTTTTTGCAATATGGCGGGCAATGAGAGGATTCGAGATTCATTGATTTTATCGGGAAACGCATGCCCCCGCATCACTGGGAAAGTCGTGACGCAGGGGCGGTGCACTATTGCCTCCCAGGCATTGGCACATCTGCGGTTTTTGCTTCGTTTCTATCGCAGACACGGACAGTCTACCTCATGCAGCCATACTTGGAACAGACTTCACAGGTTGCGAAACCTGTTTGTGATGTATAGCGTGTTTGAGGGTGCCTACACATTGACCGTTAACATGTAGGCAGGTTTCGTGCAGGTCGGGCCGCCGCACGGGATTTTCATGCCCATGGGCCACCTCCTCACGCCGCCAATCACCCCCCCTTCGTTCTGGTCGCGCTCTTCCGCAGCATCAAGATGCTGGCGACTTCACGGAGGGACCACGAAATGCTGACTGCGCTCGTCGCCATTTTTGTTATCGCCTATGCGGCAATCGCCCTGGAACACCCGATCAAGATCAACAAGGCGGCTTCTGCCCTGGTGGGAGCCGGACTGCTGTGGACCGTCTACGCAGTATCATTCGGTGATCCAGACGAGGTGGGAAGGCAACTGGGCGAGTCGGTGATGGGGACCGCACAGATTATCTTCTTCCTGATGGGGGCAATGACCATCGTCGAGGTGGTTGATGCTCACAACGGATTCGAGATCGTCACCCGGCGCATCAGGACGGCCAAGCTGCCGACGCTGTTGTGGCTGGTCGGCATCGTCGCCTTTTTCCTCAGTGCCATTCTCGATAACCTGACGACCACCATCGTCATGATTTCTCTGATGCGCAAACTTCTGGCCAAGCACGAGGACCGGCTTTTCTTCGCCGGTATCATCATCATCGCCGCCAATTCCGGCGGGGCCTGGTCGCCCATCGGCGACGTGACTACCACCATGCTGTGGATCGGCGGGCAGATCACCACCCTGGCCATCATGACGGGTGTGTTCCTTCCTTCGGCGGTCAGCATGGTGGTTCCCCTGGGCATCACCGCCTATGTCCTGCGAGGACGCGATGTGGTGTCGAGGGAGGTGGTAGAAAGCGATCCCGGCATCCGTACCACCGAGTTCGAACGCAACCTGATGTTCTTCCTCGGCCTGGGAATCCTGGTTGCGGTGCCGGCGTTCAAGACCATCACCCATCTGCCCCCGTTCCTCGGCATCCTGTTCGGCCTGGGTATCCTCTGGCTGGTGGGCGACCTGCTCCATCGCAACAAGGAGGAAGTCTTCAAGCAGCGCCTGACCCTGACCCATGCCCTGAGCAAGATCGACATGAGCTCCATCGTGTTTTTCGTTGGCATCCTTCTCGCGGTGGCCACGTTGGAGCACACTCACATCCTGACCGCCCTGGCCCAATGGCTGGACCGAGTGGTGGGGCGGCTGGATGTGATCGTACTCATCATCGGGGTGGCCAGCGCCATCGTCGATAACGTGCCACTGGTAGCGGCGGCCATGGGCATGTACAGCTTGACGCAATACCCGTCGGATCACTTCCTGTGGGAGTTTCTCGCCTATTGCGCGGGCACCGGTGGCTCGATCCTCATCATCGGGTCGGCAGCCGGGGTCGCCGCCATGGGTCTGGAGAAGATTCACTTCTTTTGGTACGTGCGGAAAATCAGCGGGTTAGCGCTGATCGGTTATCTGGCTGGGGCAGGAATCTTCTTGCTCCAGGAATGGGTGCTGCCGTGAACGAAGAGCCCAACCAGGGTACGTTCGACACTCATTCAAAAGAATTCTCTATGGCCGCCATCTGCGTACATTCTAGCTTTCCAACCTGGTGGCCGACATGCCGTTGGAATGGCGCCGGCAGCAGGAAAGTTTGGAAATGATGGGATGACTGTGGCGGACAAGCAGGTGGCCGGATTTATTTGATTTCTGACGGGGCCTTGTATGCCTCTTTCTGGTTTCTGGAATTCACGTCAGCGAGGATCAAATTGCGGCGGAACCATCACGGAGCACACAGAAAAATAGATCCATGGCGTGTCATTTGGCCGACGGTTGAACAGTAAAAATAATTTTGATATGGTCGTTGTGTTTCAATCACTGAGTGATGGGGTGAAGCTATGGCGGGCAAACGCAAATTGATCGGGGCGGAGCGCCTCGGCAACAAAACGCTGCAGCTGGTTACCGGCATGGCCGTTGCCGTCGGCATTGCGGTTGCGTCGCCGGTGGAAGCTAGTACCCCCTCTGAGCCGGTTGTAACCGCTTCGATCTCCCAGGTCGCTCCGGGGACCATTGTCCTGGTCCCGGCAGCTTCGAACGGAGAGCAGATCACATACCACCGTTCGCACAGTTCGCATCAGTCGCATCAGTCGCATAGCAGTCATTACAGTGGGCGTTGATGATCAAGTCCAGGGCATTGAAGTTGATACCCTGGCCCCACTCGCCCGATTCCTGATTGATCCGACCATTTATACCGACGCCGCCATCTTCAAGGCGGCGTACTGGTTCACAGGCGAGTTCTTCGTATTCTTGGATCGGGCGCCGGATGGGCGCATCTCCGTCGAGCTTCGGCCGAAGGCGGATGCTGACATGAAAACTGCAGCCAGCGAGTTCAGTAACGCCCTGATTGATGCCCGCGTGCGTCAAATTGTGCTGGCCGAAACCGGCGGCACCCGAGATGAGCTGGTCCAGAAGGCTTTCCAGGAAGGCATGCCAAAGCCAGGCTTCATAGGCGTCAGGTCAAACGAATCAGCCATCGAGTTGGCATGACGATGGAACTGGCCAGGACCGTCGATACGTCCCTCTATCCCCTGTACGCGATCGAGCAAGCGATCGCCGAGTTCGCGGATAGCTGCTCAGTTGTTGTCACCCCAGAAGCAGATGGACGAGCGGTTGTTTTGGTCACCGGGGATACCTCGACGACCATCTTGGAGTTCTGGA
>CAJANN010000326.1 GCA_903941095.1 uncultured Rhodospirillaceae bacterium
CGCCGGTCATGTACTCGCACCCGTGGTCGCCGACCCCTTCCACCACCGCGATGGCGCCGGAATTGCGCACGGCGAAACGTTCGCCGGCGACGCCGCGGAAATAGCATTCGCCGTCGACGGCGCCGTACAGCACGGTGTTGCCGACGATGATGTTGTCCTCGGCCACCACCTTCGAGGATTTCGGCGGATAGATGACCAGCCGGCCGCCCGACAGGCCCTTGCCGACATAGTCGTTGCCCTCGCCTTCCAGCTCCATCGTCACGCCGTGGGCGACGAAGGCGCCGAAGGACTGGCCGGCGGTGCCGGACAGGCGGACATGGATGGTGTCGTCGGGCAGGCCGGCATGTCCATAGGCCTTGGCCACCTGACCCGACAGCATGGCGCCGGCCGAACGGTCGACGTTGCGGATGGTGCGCACGATGCGCACCGGCTGCCGGCCGGTCAGGGCCGGGGCCGCCTCGGCGATCAGGGTGCGGTCCAGGACCTGATCGACGTCATGTTCCTGGTTTTCGCAATGGCGGACCGGCTGGCCCTTGGCGTCGACCTTGTGGAACAGACGCGAGAAATCCAGTCCCTTGGCCTTCCAGTGATCGACGGCCTGACGGGTATCGAGCAGGTCGACGCGTCCGGTCATCTCCTCCATCCGGCGGAAGCCCAGCGAGGCCATGATCTGGCGGACTTCCTCGGCGATGAAGAAGAAATAGTTGATGACGTGCTCGGGCTGGCCGTTGAACCGCTTGCGCAGTTCCGGGTCCTGGGTGGCCACGCCCACCGGGCAGGTGTTCAGATGGCACTTGCGCATCATGATGCAGCCGGCGGCGATCAGCGGCGCGGTGGCGAAACCGAACTCGTCGGCCCCCAGCAGGGCGCCGATCACCACGTCGCGGCCGGTGCGCAGCGCCCCGTCCACCTGCACGGCGATGCGCTTGCGCAGACCGTTCAGCACCAGGGTCTGGTGGGTTTCGGCCAGACCGATCTCCCACGGGGAGCCGGCATGCTTGATCGAGGTCAGCGGCGAGGCGCCGGTGCCGCCGTCGAAGCCGGAAATGGTGACATGGTCGGCCTTGGCCTTGGACACGCCGGCGGCGACGGTGCCGACGCCGATTTCCGACACCAGCTTGACCGAGATGCGCGCCTCGGGATTGACGTTCTTCAGGTCGAAGATCAGCTGGGCCAGATCCTCGATGGAATAGATGTCGTGGTGCGGCGGCGGGCTGATCAGGCCGACGCCGGGGGTCGAATGACGGACGCGGGCGATGTTCTGGTCGACCTTGTGGCCGGGCAGCTGGCCGCCTTCGCCGGGCTTGGCGCCCTGGGCCATCTTGATCTGGATGTCGTCGGCGTTGATCAGGTATTCGGCGGTGACGCCGAACCGGCCCGAGGCCACCTGCTTGATGGCCGAGCGCATGGAATCGCCGTTGGCCATCGGCTGATAGCGTTCCGCCTCTTCGCCGCCCTCGCCGGTATTGGACTTGCCGCCGATGCGGTTCATGGCGATGGCCAGGGTGGTGTGGGCCTCCCACGAGATCGACCCGAAGCTCATGGCGCCGGTGGCGAACCGCTTGACGATCTCCTTGGCCGGCTCGACCTCGTCCAGCGGGATGCCGTTGCCTTGCGGACGGATCTCGAACAGGCCGCGCAGGGTCAGCAGACGGCGCGACTGGTCGTCGATCAGGGCCGAGAATTCCTTGAACTTCTCGAAGGAATTGCTGCGCACCGCATGCTGCATGGCGGCAATGGAATCAGCGGTCCAGGCATGCTCCTCGCCGCGGGACCGCCATGCATACTCGCCGCCGACATCCAGGGCGCCGCGATAGATGGGCGCGTCGGAGAAAGCGGTCTGGTGACGGCGCACCGCGCCCTCGGCGACTTCGGACAGACCGACGCCGCCGACGCGGCTGCCGGTGCCGGCGAAATACTTGTCGACGAAATCCTGGGCCAGCCCCAGGGCGTCGAAGATCTGCGCGCCGCAATAGGACTGATAGGTCGAGATGCCCATCTTGGCCATCACCTTCAAGATGGCCTTGTCCATGCCCTTGATGAACCGCTTCTGCACCTCGTGGGAAGACAGCGGCTCGGGCAGGGTGGGACGCATGGCTTCCAGGGTCTCGAAAGCCAGATAGGGATTGATGGCCTCGGCGCCATAGCCGGCCAGACAGGCCATGTGGTGCACTTCGCGGGCCTCGCCGGTCTCGATGACCAGGCCGACCTGGGTGCGCAGTCCCTCGCGGATCAGGTGGTGATGCACCGCCGACACCGCCAGCAGCGACGGCACCGGGATGCGGTCGGGACCGGCCTTGCGGTCGGACAGGACCAGGATGTTGAAGCCCTCGATCACGTGCGACTGCGCCTCGCGGCACAGGGCGTCGATGGCCTTTTCCATGCCGGCGGCACCGGCCCCGGCCGGCCAGGTGATGTCCAGGGTGACGGACCGGAATCCGGCCCCCGGGACCTGCTCGATGCGGCGGATCTTCTCAAGGTCTTCGTTGGTCAGGATCGGCTGCTTGACCTCCAGCCGCTTGCCCTCGACGCCGTGGTCGATGCTCAGCAGGTTGGGACGCGGGCCGATCAGGCTGACCAGGCTCATCACCGATTCCTCGCGGATGGAATCGATGGGCGGATTGGTCACCTGGGCGAAGCACTGCTTGAAATAATTGAACAGCGGCTTGGGCCGGTCGGACAGCACCGCCAACGGCGTGTCGGTGCCCATCGAGCCGATGGCTTCCTGGCCGGTCACGGCCATCGGCTGCATCAGGAACTTCAGGTCTTCCTGGGTGTAGCCGAACAATTGCTGGCGCGACAGCAAGGTGGCGGCGTCGAAGCCCTTGGGTTCGACGGCGATCTCCAGGTCTTCCAGGATCATCTGCGACTGGTCCAGCCACGCCTGGTAGGGACGGGCCGAAGCCAGCTGTTCCTTGATCTCGGCGTCGTCGATCAGGCGGCCGGCTTCCAGGTCGATCAGCAGCATCTTGCCCGGCTGCAGCCGCCACTTCTTGACGATCTTTTCCTCCGGGATGGGCAGCACGCCCATTTCCGAGGCCAGGACGATCTTGTCGTCGTCGGTGATCAGATAGCGGGCCGGGCGCAGGCCGTTGCGGTCCAGGGTGGCGCCGATGGTGCGGCCATCGGTGAAGCACACCGCCGCCGGGCCGTCCCACGGCTCCAGCAGGGCGGCATGATATTCGTAGAAGGCGCGGCGGCGCTCATCCATCAGCGGATTGCCGGCCCACGCCTCGGGGATCAGCATCATCATGGCGTGGGGCAGCGAATAGCCGCCCAGGACCAGCAGCTCCAGCGCGTTGTCGAAACAGGCGGTGTCGGACTGCCCCTCGGCGATCAGCGGGAACAGCTTGGCCAGTTCCTCGCCCAGGACGGCCGAGTTCATGGCGCCGCGCCGCGCGTTCATCCAGTTGACATTGCCGCGCAGGGTGTTGATCTCGCCGTTGTGGCAGACCATGCGGAACGGATGGGCCAGCCGCCAGCTGGGAAAGGTATTGGTGGAAAAGCGCTGATGCACCAGCGCCATCGCGCTGACCATGCGCCCGTCCGACAGGTCCTTGTAATAGGACCCGACCTGATCGGCCAGCAGCATGCCCTTGTAGACCAGGGTCCGCGACGACAGCGACGGAACGTAGAAGTCCTTTTCCGCCCCGGACGGCACCCGGTTTTCCGCCTGCTTGCGGATGATGAACAGCCGGCGCTCGAAATCCTGCTGGTCGACGACGCGCTGGCCGCGGCCGACGAAGACCATGCGGACGAAGGGCTCGGTCGGCTTGACCGTCTCGCCCAGGCCGGAATTGTCGGTCGGCACGTCGCGCCAGCCCAGCAGGACCTGTCCCTCGGCCTTGATCAGCCGGTCCAGCATCTGCTCGCAGGCATGGCGCAGCGAGGGGTCCTTGGGCAGGAACACGGTGCCGGCGCCGTACTGGCCCGGCTCGGGCAGGGTCACCCCGACCCGTCCGGCCTCGGCCCGCAGGAAGGCGTCGGGCATCTGGATCAGGATGCCGGCGCCGTCGCCGGCCAGCGGGTCGGCCCCGACCGCGCCACGATGAGTCAGGTTTTTCAGGATCTCCAGACCCTGCCCGATGATCTCGTGCGACTTGCGGTTCTTGATGTCGGCGATGAAGCCGACGCCGCAGGCGTCGTGTTCATAGCTGGGGTCGTACAGGCCCTGCTGTTCAGGCAATCCGCTCATGTGACGCTCGGTCCCTCTCGCCCGGGGCCATGCGCCCCGCAACGTATTTTCATGGTACCCGGGCCGGCCCTTAGCGGACCGCCCGGAGCAAAGCTGCTTACATACGGCATTCCGCCGCCGCCGCCTACCTCCCCTTAGGGGTAGCTTTGCGCCACCCCAAGCCTTGCCGCCGGGGCGATGTACCATGATGACCGAGGATGCGGGGAGCGACGCCCCCCGCCCGAGCCCTGAAAAACGGGGACCGCCGCGGCCTATGCCGCCCGGCGGATGTTCAGCGCCTGGATGTGGGCGTAAACCGCCGCGGCGGTGTCGGGATGGCTCAGCGCCTGGTCGATGATCGCCGCCACATAGCCGGCCTTGGTGCCGCAATCATAGCGGGTTCCCTGAAAACGCAGGCCGGCCAGCCCGACCCGGGCGATGGTGGCGGCGATGGCGTCGGTCAGCTGGATCTCGCCGCCCTGCCCCTTCTGCCTGCGTTCCAGGACGTCGAACACCACCGGGTCCAGGATATAGCGTCCGATGACCGACAGGGTCGACGGCGCGTCTTCGGGGCGGGGCTTTTCCACCATGCCGCGGGCGCGGGCCACCTGGCCCCGTTCCTCGACCACGTCCAGGATGCCATAGCGGCTGACATGCTCCAGCGGGACGTTCTCGACCGCCACCAGATGGCCGCGGGTGTCGGCCCACTGGTCGACCATCTGCTTCAGCGCGCCGGGGCGGCCCAGGATCAGGTCGTCGGGCAGCAGCACGGCGAAGGGCTGGTCCCCCACCACCGGCCGCGCGCACCACACCGCATGCCCCAGCCCCAGCGGCGCCGGCTGGCGGACGGCGGTGATGGTCACGCCCCTGGGACAGGTCGAACGGGCGATGTCCAGCAGGTCGGTCTTGCCGCGCTCCTCCAGCTGACGCTCCAGTTCGGGCGAACGGTCGAAATGGTCGACCAGCAGGTCCTTGCCCTTGGCGGTGACCAGAACGATCTCGGTGATTCCGGCCTCGGCGGCCTCCTCGACCGCATACTGGATCAGCGGCTTGTCGACCACCGGCAGAAGTTCCTTGGGCAGAACCTTGGTCGCGGGCAGAACGCGGGTTCCCATGCCGGCAACGGGAAGAACAGCCTTGCGGATCATGTCATTCACTCGCATCGAAAGAGTTACGATGGCGATGATCATTACCGCCCAAGATGGTCGGCGTTGGGCGGGATCAAGGCGGAATCATGGCACGGGGCGGAATAGGGCAGCGCGGTTATCACCGCCTGGAATGAAGACCTCATGGCCTCAGCGGCATGCCGGACTTTCCCCGAGCAGCGCCGGCCAGCGCAGCCGCCAGCCGTCTTCGTGGGTATTGCCGGCCACGATCCGGATGCTGACGCATGGCGAGCCGCTTGCCCGGCGGAATCGCTCGGCGATTGCGGGGGGGACGACGGTGTCGGACGATCCCGCGAAGTGGATTTGCGGAATATGGGCCACCCTGGCTGCCGCATCGATTGGATTGAGCGAGCCGGAAAGCGGGGAAACACGGCCAAGCCGGTTGACCTCGGCATGATCCAGATTACCGGCGACGGTTCGGATCGACGCCACGTCATCCCGTTCGGCCGCGACCAGTACGGCCACTGCCCCTCCGCCGGAATAGCCGACCAGATGGACCTTCTGGCCCGGTGTCTGGGCCGCGATCAGGCCTATGGCCTCGCCCACGGAGCGCACCACCTCGGGCGCGAAGCGTTTTCCCGTCCAATAGGGAAAGTCACACACGGGATTGCGATCCCTGGGGGTGAACTGACAGGGACGGGCAAGATACGCCACGTTGGGCGACGGATCCGCCGCGGCCAGCAAAAGCCCGAGAGCCTCTTTTGGCGTCGGATCACGGGATACCTCGGTCCGCGACAGCCACGCAAGCCCGTCACCTTCGATATAGACGGTGACGGGCTGTCCCGGATCGCGGATGCGGGCGAACGTGGTAAGGACGAAAGGTTCGGTCTTCATCACCATCCGCCTGAGACCGGCGGGCCGGGCAATGGCGTCGGCGTTCGCATCCCGGTCGAGCGCGGCGCACCCCGCCAGGGCGGGAAACACGAATGCCGCGATCCACAGGGCCGAACGGTTCAAGGTCAGAATTCCGAGCGAAGCTGGAGGGAGCCGGTATGAGACACGAAGCGGTCGCTGAGGCCGGCATCGTACTTGGCCGAGACGGTGGCATTGCGCACCGACACCATATCCAGGCCAAGCCCCACGGTGAAGCTCTCGCGGGCGACCTCGGCCGCCGCCGTGGTAAACGACGATCCCCCCTCCACATAGCTGGATGTCTGATCCTGCGCCGAAGCATTGAATTCGTGGTGCCACGCCAACCGGACGCCCGGCTTCATGTCCCAGGTCTCGATCTGGGCCACCTTGGCGGAAACCTTGGCGCCCAGGGTCGACTTGATCGAATCGGTGTCGCTTGATCCGACATTGAGAGCCGCCGCCGCTCCGGTTTCGGCATAGGCGTTCTGGTGAAGGTGGTTGTAGGCCAAGCCACCGAACGGGGTGACGGTCGCTGACCCGAAGGCAAGGGGAAACCCCGCTTCGCCCTTGATGCCGTACTGCTGGCCGTCATAGGACGAACTGGCGATCTGTTGCGACGCCCCGGCGAAATTGATCACGCGGGTTCCGTCGTAATGATGCCAGCCATAGGTCGCAGCACCATCCACATACCACCCCGATCCATTGTAGGTGCCGTAAAGCGTGCCGATGTAGGAATCGATGTCCTGGCCGCTGCCGTCGCGGCTGCCGCTGTCGGCAACGTTGGTGCGGGCATAGGCCAGCGACAGCCCGACCCGCACGGGGTCTGCGACCTTGGCGTCGGCCCCGAACGCAAGGCCGTAAGTGTCGGCCTGATAGCCGTCGACGTCGCTGCGACGGTCCTGGGTCGCCGTCGAGCCGAAGCCCTGGCCCCAGACCCCAAGACCGCGCAGGGTTTCGCCCGACGACACGCCGGTCGTGCCGCCGTCCGCCGAAGCGGACCGAACGCTGTCGGTGCGGATGGAAATGGTGTTGACCGCCTGTCCGACCGCGCCGAGCGCGGCCTGGGTGGTGCCGCCGTTGACCGAGGGGCGGAGTTGTGCGCCGGCCTTCTCGATTTCCTTGGTGTCGGTCAGATTGTTGACCGCCTGCGACAGCGATTGCATGGCGGCATTGGACCCGGAATAACCGGCAATGGCCGCGACGGCCTTGCCGTTGATTCCGGTGGCGGTGCCGGCGGCGTTGGCGCCGCCGTTGGTGATGATGATGTTGGTATAGCCGGTGCCGTAGGAGACGCCATCGGTGTCACTCTGGCCAGAGCCGGTGACGCTGCTGACCCGCCAAGTATATCCGCCGGAATTGACGACGGTGGGGGTGTTGACGACGGTGCGACCATCGGTGTCCTGGATCACGATATACTTCGACCCAAGGGCCGAGGTGCCCACCACCGTGGGGACGATAATGGGAGCTCCGGTAGAAAACATGGTGGTGTCCGGCGTACCACTGGCCTGGGTAAAGACCCAATAGCCGTGCTTGCCGGTGTTGGCGTTGATGGTCGTCTTGAAATAAAGAGAA
>CAJANN010000327.1 GCA_903941095.1 uncultured Rhodospirillaceae bacterium
CCAAAATATAGACGCATGGTGTTTTCATGAGTCGCAGCTGCGTCTCGCCCAACCGTCGTATGGATGCCCGCCTGCGCGGGCATGACGAGTATGTACCAGGGGAAATTAGCCACTTCTTAACCTGGATTCGGAGCCCTGCGCGCCTGCGCCGGCAGGGCCGAAGCGGTCGGAAAGGCGGCGCCCGACGGCGTCTTTTCCCCTCGGCCGCATCGGGGGCCGCGTTCGCCGCCGTCACGCTGGTGGTGGGGGCCGGCTGGATCATGCTGGGCAAGCCGTGACCTTGGGCGCCCAGGCGGCGACAGGCCTTGCCGCGCCCCGGACGATACCCGGCCCGCACCGCTGAACCGGACCCGGTCATCCGGGCGGTCTTTATCTGGTCCGCAAGCTTCCGGGGGAATAGCCGAATTTTTTCCGGAACGCCGTCAGGAAGTGGTTGGCGTGCCTGTATCCCAGCTTCTGGGCAAGGGTCTTCAGCGGGATGTCGTTTTGCTGGATGGCGGCATGCGCTTCGGTCAGGCGGAAGTCCATGATGAACTGATGGATCGTCTGCCCGTACACGGCCTTGAAATCCCGGTTCAGGGTTTGCGCCGACACGCCGAAGCGTTCCGCCAGCTCGCCCAGGGTCGGAAGCTTGCCCTGGCTATGGATCAGGGAGGAATACAGCTCGTCCACGCGCCACTGCGATGTTCCGGGATAGGTCTCTTCGCTTTGATTTATGCCGAGATGTTCGATCAGAGCCGTCAGATAGTCAAGGGCGCGGGCCTGGATGAACAGACCGCGCGCTTTCCCGGTCATATGGTGCGGAATCGCCTGCTGCAGATGGCTGGAAACGCTTTGGGGAATGGCATGCACCAGGGCCCGGGGCGGGGGAACTATCTCCAGGGCGGTCAGCAGTCTGTCGGCCAGGACGGCACCGATCAGCAGGTTCAGCGCGGTGCGGGTGACCAGCAGGCCGATCATCGATGCGTCGGCGGTGCAGTCCACCGACGGCGTGATCCGGAAACGATTTCCATAGCGGAAGATGTTGTATCCGGGGCCAAGGAAAAATTCCTTCCCCACAATGTGGTCAGTCTGCAGCGACCGGCCCCGGAGCATGGTCTGAAGCATCAATGCCTCGCATTGGAGAGGGATGCTCACTTCCCCCAATTTGAGGACCGTTCCCACGGCCTTCGGGAGAAAGGCATATTCCGAACAGAAGGCCACCATTCCCATCGGCAGCTCGAACTTGGAAAACCAGCCGTTGCCCATGTCGGCGGGCAGCGGGATGGGCATGCGAAAAACGTCGCCCTGGTCCGCGCGGATCTCGGTCACCGGATCCGATGATTCCAGAAGCCACGCAATGGTTGCGGTGTCGTGCGGAATCCTCATGGACGAGTCCCGTTCATCAATTTTCTGATTCGGCAATGCCCCCGATGGACGGAACGGCGCTTCCTCTCTAACTCCTGGCTGTTCGCAAGTCTATTAAATTGATGTCGCCAAGTGACAAATGGCAATTCTGCGTATCTTTTTGATAATCTGGCGTATATCAAAATCATGGATTTTGAAGATAACCGGGACTTATATTGCCGCATGAAGACGCCGCCCCGATATTATCTGAAATGTCGCGCAAGGTGGTTTCTTTTATTGGCTGGTCCGACAGAAAAGTCTGATCAAATACATTGGTAATGTCATAACGTGGCGCTGGGTATGCGACACACACAGCAGTTGCGCTGCAATGATCCGGGACCAATGGCCTTCAGGCCGCATCGGCTGCGATCCGCGGCCCCTTGTTCGGCCCTGGTGGAATCGGATGCAGGCTCGTGCGGTGCCAAAGGGGGCGCAATCACATGAAGTTCAGTTTTTCAGCCGTCGGGACGCTGTCGGTCTCTGTCTCCCTGGCTGCGCTGCTGTCTGCCTGCGCGGTGACGCCCGAACCCTTCGATCAGGCGGAACTGGCCCGGCAGTCCGTCGCGGACCGTTCCGCCATGTTCATCGGCGGGGCCCCCCTGGCTGCCCCGCTGACGGTGTCCGAGGCCATCGCCCGGGCCGTCCGGTACAATCTGGACAAGCGGTCGAAGATGATGGAAGAGGCGCTGGCCCTGGGTCAGACCGACCTGGACCGCTGGGACCTGCTGCCGAAGCTGACCACCAACGCGGGGTATAACGATCGGTCCGAGCCGAACTCGACCCGGTCGCGCAGCCTGCATTCGCAGACCACCTCGACCTCGGAACCGTCCTATTCATCGGATCGTTTTTCGCGCACGGTCGATCTGTCCATGTCGTGGAACGTGCTGGATTTCGGCCTGACCTATTTCACCGCCAAATCCAACGCCGACCGCGCCCTGGTGGCGCAGGAGCGCCGCCGCAAGGCGGTTCACAACCTGATCTCGGAAGTGCGCTTCGCCTTCTGGCGCGCCGCCGCCTATCAGACCCTGAACGGCGACGTGAACAAGGCGGTGGCCGAAGCCAACGACGCCCTGGTCCGCTCCCGCCAGGTGGAAAAAGAAAACCTGAAGGCGCCGGTCGAGGCCTTGCGTTATCAGAAGTCCCTGCTGGAAACCCTGCGCCAGCTGACGGCCATCCAGCAGGAATTGTCCACCGCCCGCATCGAGCTGGCGGCGCTGGTCAACCTGCCGCCGGGCACCGGGCTGGTGCTGGACGTGCCGGCCGAAATGAAGCTGCCCGACTGGACCTTGCCGCTGGGCCGCATGGAAGAGGTGGCCTTCGTCAACAATCCCGACCTGCGCGAACAGGGCTACCTGACCCGCATTTCGCTGGACGACACCAAGAAGGCCATCTTGAAGATGCTGCCGGGCGTGACCTTCACCGCCAGCCGCAACAACGACTACAACAGCTTCCTGATGGACAATCACTGGTACGAGACCGGCGCCAAGCTGTCGTGGAACCTGATGAACGTCATTTCCGGCCCCGACGCCCTGAAATACGCCGAATCCAACGAAGGCGTGGTCGCCGCCCGCCGCCTGGCCCTGCGCATGGCGGTGCTGGCCCAGGTGCATGTGTCGGAACGCCAGTTCCGCAATGCCAGCAGCCAGTTCCTGCAGTCGGATGAATTGTGGAAGGTGGACCGGCGGCTGGCCGAGTTCAGCGACGCCCGGGCCGCCAACGACGCCAGCGGCGTGCTGGAGCGCGTGGCCGGGCGGGCCTCGGCCATCGCCTCGCAACTGCGCCGCTTCCAGACCTATGCCCAGGTGGAGCAGGCCTACGCCAAGATGCAGGCCACCCTGGGGGACGACCTTCTGCCCGAATCGGTCCCGCCTTCCGCCGACCTGCAGGATCTGTCCCGGCTGGTGGCCGCGCGGCTGGAACAATGGGGCAAGGGCGAGATGGCCCCCGTTCATGCCGCCGCCGCCCCGGAAACGCCGGACATGCCGTCCGAAACGGGACGGGCCGTGGCCGAGGCTCGGGCCGGAGACCCCGCCGCTCCGTGGTGGGACGTGCTTAAGGTCCTGCGGGACGGCCTGAAGACCGGGATGGGCCTGTCCGCCGCCCCGGCCACGGGCGAAGACATCGCCGCTGCGGACTAATACCGGCCAACCTTCGCTTCGATGGGGTGGGCGGCATCTTCAAACGGCGGCATCCAACGGATCCGCCGCAATATTCGGGGATAAGACAATGGGGCACATCAAGCATCGCGGACATCGCCGCAATCTGGCCGCGGACATCATGGCGCTGGAGCCGCGCATGATGTTCGACGGCGCCGCCGCGACGGATGCGGCCCACGCCGCCCTGACCGAAGCGCAACAGGCGCTGATTCCCGATGTGGCCGCCCTCACCGTGGTGCGCGAGGCAGACCCCAGCCGGAACAATGGCAAGACGGACGTGGTGTTCGTCGATACCAGCGTCGCCGATTACCAGGCGCTGGAGATGGCGGTGAAGGCCGGCGTCGCCATCGTCGAGATCGACGGCAGCCAAAGCGGTTTGGCCCAGATGGCGAAATGGGCGGAAACCCATGCCGGCTATGACAGCATCGCTATCGCATCACATGGAACCGACGCTGTGCTGAAGGTCGGTACCGACATCGTCAACAATGAAAAACTTTCCGATACAACAATCCAGGCCGAGCTTGCTCAAATTGGCGATGCTTTGGACCATGATGGAAGCATTCTTCTCTATGGATGCAATATTGCCGAAGGCGGAGATGGGCAGAGTTTTATCAACAGTATATCAGAAATAACCGGAGGAGACGTTGCGGCATCAACCAATGTGACCGGAATTGGCGGTGATTGGATTCTTGAATATAACTCGGATTCTGGAAAACCATATCAATCCGTATTTTATGACAGCGTAAACTATTTCAACGATGATCTTCTGTCTGTCGGCAATGGTACTTTAACAATATATAGTATCTGGAATGTATCCCAGACAGCAACGGGCATAAAATTCTCATTCAACATTTACAATTCATCCACAAATACAGATGGTCCGTTCACGATAAAGGGGCAGTGGGGATCTCAGAATGAATATACTCTCATCACACATTTCAACAGCGGCTGGGGCGACTATACAGGCCGTGACTGGGGGGTTACATGGGCCGACCTTGGTGGCGCTCCCACTGGGGGCGCCGGTACGAGATACGTCTCGTTCTATCTGTATGCCAGCGGCACCGGAATACCTCTGACGGGCCTCTCATATCAGGAAAGCTTTGGTTACAATCCCAACGCCGCTCCGGCCTTCGTTTCCTCCGGCACCACGAATCTGACGTTCGCATCCGGGGCGACATCGCATGACATCAAGTCATATCTGGGCGTCACCGATTCCGACAGCAGCCAGACCGAGATATGGACGCAAAGCGTCGCCCCCAACAATGGCGGCAGTCTGCTCTTCACCTCGGCCACCGGCACGTCCGGTGCGGGGACGATCTCGCCGACGGGAAGCGTGACCTATACCCCCAACGCCTCGTTCGTCGGCACCGAAACCTTCACGGTCCAGGTCAGTGACGGCAGCGCCACCGCGACCAAGGCCTTCAGCGTCCTGGTGGACGATGCCCCGACGGTGACGGCCGGCGGTTCCACCACGTACACCGAACGCACCCCCACTGTCGCCGCCCCCGGCATCACCGTTGCCGACAGCAACGGCGACAGCGAATGGAATAACGGCACCCTGGCGGTGAACATCAGCGCCAACGCCGATTCCACCGACAAGCTTTATCTGGCGACAAGCCAGCCGGGATCGGCGGGATACTGGATCGATACCGCCAGCGCCAATGCCGTCAAGTATTGGGACGGCAACACCAACACGTCCATCGGCACCGCCGCCGCCGCCCAGGTGACCGGCTCCTCCACCTGGACCATCACGCTGAACGCCAGCGCCACCAACGCCCTGGTGCAGGGGCTGGCCCAGGCCATCCTGTACGACGACAACACCCATGCCCCGGGCACCCTGGCCCGCACTATCCACTTCGTCGCCACCGACAAGTGGGGACAGTCGGCAACCGCCGATCAGACGATCACCATTTCCGCCATCAACGAGGCACCGACCCTGTCTGGCATGTCCAATGCGGTGATCTGGTACCAGGGCGTCGGTGCCGCCACCCTGAATTCCGGCGCGGCCATCGCCGATGTCGAGCTTGACGCCGCCAATTCCGGCAACGGCAATTACGCCGGCGCGTCGGTCGGCATCGTCAACCATGCCGGGGCCAATGCCGACGACGTGATCTCGGTGGCCAATGGGTCGGGCTATACCGTCAGCGGCGGCAATATTTCGGCGGGCGGCAACGTCATCGCCACCTTCGCCCAGAGCGCGGGCACCTTTTCCCTGACCTTTGCCAACAACGGGACCGTGCCGACAAAGGCGCTGGTCAACGACGTCCTTGACCACATCACCTATTCGCGCACCAGCCCGCCTTCCACCGATGGCGCCCAGACCGTGCAGTTGGACTGGACCTTCCGCGACGGCAACAGCGGCGGCCAGGGATCCGGCGGCAACCTGACCTCGGCCGGCTATTCCACCGTCACCCTCAACCGCACCCCGGTGGTCAGCAGCACCCAATCCACCCAGACCGCGGTGACCGGCGTCGCCTTCACCTATCAGGTTCCGGCCGGCACCTTCCACGATTCCGATTCCGACGCCCTGACCTGCAGCGTGCAGCGGGTCGATGCGTCGGGCAATCTCGTCAATGGCGGGGCGATGCCGGGATGGCTGAGCTTTGACGCCGGAACCCGGACCTTCTCCGGTACGTCGGGGGCGCCGGACGCAGGGGCTTCCTATTTCAAGGTCACCGCCTCGGACGGCCACAGCAGCAGCACCGACACGGTCCGGATCGACGTCTATAACGGCCCCAGCGTCACCTCCATCGATCGGGCCTCGGGCAGCACGGCTTACACCAACGCCACCAGCCGCACCTGGGACGTCACCTTCAACGCGGCGGTCGGCGGCGTCGACCTGTCCGATTTCGCCCTGTCCTCGGGGGCCGGCACGGCGGCGGGTGCCATCGGCGCGGCGACGACCGCCGCCGGCACCATCGCCAGCGTCGTCAACAGCGGCGACGACATCCATTACACCGTTACCGTGAACGGTATCGGCGGGAATGGCGACCTTACCCTCAGCCTGAACGGCACGGGCACGGGCATCCAGGACCGCGCCTACGGCAAGGCCATCACCGGCGGCTTCACCGGCCAGGCCTATACCATCGACAACGCCGCGCCGACCGTGACCGCGGTCACGATTCCCTCGGCCACCAACAAGGTCGGGGACGTCGTCACCGCCGCCATCACCCTGGGTGCGGATTCCACCAACGACACCTATTACACCCTGGGTTCGGCGAAAAGCGTGGGCGGCTTCACCCTGGGCAGCCTGACCCGGGTGGACGACACCCACATGACCGCGACCTTCACCATCACCGATGGCGGGGCCGACGTCGCGGCAGGCGGCGGCCGCATTCCGGTGAATCTGGTGCTGATGGACCGGGCCGGCAATGCCAGCGCCGCCTTTACCACCGACATCGTGACAACCACCGGAAAGATAGACGCGAACCGGCCGTCGAATATTTCGGCCACCACCACGGACATCAATCAGAACGGCAATGCCAGTGCGGCGATCGGCACGCTATCGACCACCGACCAGTCGTCCGACACGACCTTCACCTATGCGCTGGTCGCGGGTGCGGGGGACACGGACAACGGCAGGTTCACCATCTCCGGCAATAGCTTGTCGGTGAACAATCAGACCCTGACGGCGGGGGCGAGCTATTCCATCCGCATCCGCAGCACGGATGTGGGCGGCAACACCCATGAAAAGGCGTTCACGTTGCGCGCCAATACGGCGCCGACCAGCGGGGCGACGCCCACACCGGCAAAGGGTGTTCAGGGGGTTCCCTATTCCTTCCCGCTCCCCTTGGGGGCGTTCACCGACACCAACGGCGACACGTTCACCTATACCGCCAGCAACCTGCCGCCGGGGCTGACCATCGACCCCAATACCGGCGCCATCGCCGGCTCTCCCTCGGGAACCGGCAGATTCACGACGACCATCACCGCCAACGATGGTCATGGCGGCACCACCACCCAGACGGTGACGTTCAACTTCGAGGCTCCGCCGCATTCGTCGCCCACAACGGGTGGCGACGGGGGCGGCAACGGTCTTGGCGGCATCGGCGGCGGCATCGGATCGGGTACGGGAACCAGCCTGGGAGGCGGCGGCATCGGCTTCGGAGGCGGCGGCCTTGGGTCCGGCGGCGACAACTGGGGAGGGGGCAATGGCTGGGGCGGTTCGGGTTCCGGCGGAACCGGCTTCTTTGGCGGCACCGGCGCCGGCGGCTTCGGCTTCTCCGGCGGCGGCACCGGCGGAGGCGGGACCGGGTCCGGTTTCTCCGGCGGTCTCGGCGCATCCGGTGGGACAGGGGCCGGCGGGACAGGGGCCGGCGGGACAGGGGTCGGCGGGACCGGCTTCTCCGGCGGTCTTGGCACATCCGGCGGAACCGGAACCGGCACGTCCGGCGGAACCGGCATCGCCGGGGGCACCGGAGTTCCGGGCAGCGGCGGGGCTCCCTCTGCGGGAGCAGGAGCGGGAGCGGGCGGGGGTGCCCCGGGTGCCGCGGCGGCCAAGGGCGATGGAGCCGGGACGGCCGCCCCTGCCGTTGCCGGCAGCGGAACGGGCGGCGCCGCGGCTGGCGGCAGCGGCGTGGCGTTGGTCGGCGACGGCAAGACGGCGACGGCGCCCAGCGCCTTCCAGGTTGCCGTCGCGGCCCGGGCAAGCGGCGGCGGTGCCGACACGCTGATCGTTTCTTCGCCGGTCAGGGATGCCGTGATCCCCACGGGGGCAAGGATCGCGGTGACGATTCCTGCCGAATCCTTCGCCCACACCAAGGCCGATGCCGTGGTGACGCTGCAGGCCTCGCAGGCCAACGGCGCCGCCCTGCCGGGATGGATGAACTTCAACCCGCAAAGCGGCACCTTCGAAGGCACACCGCCCCCCGGCTTCAGGGGCGAAGTCACGGTCCGGGTCGTGGCCCGCGACAACGAAGGCCGCGAGGCCGTCCAGACCTTCAAGATCGTCGTGGGCGAAAGCGGCCAGGGGCGTGCCGAACCCGGGCCGGGCGACGGCGGCCGGCAAGGCCAGGGCGCCGCGGGCCAGCAGGGTATGCTGAAGCCGGTGGGCAAGCCGTCTTTGGCCCAGCAGCTCAGGAATCACAGCCACCAAGGCCGTCTGGCCAAGCAGATGGCCCTGCTCGGGGCTCTTAAGGCCGGCGGCAAGGCGGCGTGATGATCCGGCTTCTGGCAGGCGTCATTCTGGTCTGCTGGGCCTGTGCCGGCTCGGCCTTGGCGCAGGCGCCTCAGGCCGAGCCCCGCGCGCAGCTGACGCCGCGGGACTACACCACGCTGGCGGCGGAAATCGGGGCGAAGGTCGAACGTATCGCGGTGCGCGAGGGGGACCGTTTCGCCAAGGGCCAGACCCTGGTCTCCTTCGATTGCTCGGTCCAGCGGGCGCAGCAGGACGAGGCGCGCGCGGCCATGGTGGTCGCCGACAGGACGATGTCCGTCAACAAGCGCCTGCTGGATTTGCAGACCGTCGGCAAGCTCGAGGTGGACGTGTCGGTGGCCGAGACCGACAAGGCCCGCGCCAAGCTCAACGCCATGACCGCCACAGCGGCCAAATGTGTCGTCGTCGCCCCCTTCGACGGGCGGGTGGTCGAGCAGAAGGTGCGGTCGCAGCAATTCGTCCAGCCGGGCCAGCCGCTGCTGGACATCCTGGATGATTCGGAACTGGAGCTGGACTTCGTGGTGCCCAGCAAATGGCTGGTGTGGCTGAAGCCCGGCCATCATTTTCAAGTCGCCATCGACGAAACGGCCAAAACCTATCCGGCCCGATTGACCCGGGCGGGAGCGCGCATCGACCCGGTCAGCCAGACGGTGAAGGTCACGGGGACCATCGGCGGCCGTTTCCCCGAGCTGTCGGCGGGCATGAGCGGCAAGGTGCTGCTGTCGCCGCCATGAGCGAAATTTTTCTCGGCCTTCTGGATCTTCAAGGCCGCATCCTTGCGGCCGGACGCCCCGTCGAGACCGCCTTCCTGGCCGTGGACATGGTGCATTCCGTCCTGCCCTATCGGCAGGCGGCGCTGTGGAGCGGGTCCGACGGCATGGTCGCCCTGTCCGGGGCGGCCACGGTGGAAGGCGGTGCCCCCTATGTCCTGTGGCTGGGACAGGTGCTGCGGTCCCTGTCGCCCCTGACGGCTCCCAGGATTGTGACTGCCGGCGACCTGAAGCCCGGCCTTGCGGAAGACTGGGCCGACTGGTTGCCCCAGTACGCCCTGGCCCTGCCCCTGGATGGCGAGATCCTGCTTTATGCGCGGGACGAGGCCTTCGCCGGGCAGGACGTGGCGCTGCTGGCCCATATCGCGGCATTGGTGCGGGTGTCGCGCCAGGCCCTGGCGCCACGCACGGGCATCCGGGAGCGGTTCAGGTCCCTGGACGGCCGCCGCTCCCGCCTGATCACCGCCGCCGCCGTGCTGGCGGCGCTGTTTCCGGTGACCGGCTCGGTTCTGGCCCCGGCCGACGCGGTGCCGGCCCACCCGGTGGTGGTGCGCGCCCCCCTGGACGGCGTGGTGGATCGCATTGCCGTGCAGCCCAATGCCCTGGTGGCCGAGGGACAGGATTTGTTCGCCCTGGATTCCACCCAATTGTCGGGCAAGCTGGATGTGGCGCGCAGCCAGTGGGCCACGGCAGAGGCCGAATATCGGCAGACCGCCCAGGCCATGGTGTTCGACGCCAAGGCCAAGGCCCAGGTGGCCATCCTGTCGGGCAAGGTCCAGGAAAAGGCCGCCGAAGTTCGTCTGCTGGAAGGCCAATTGGCCCGTATCGCCGTAAAATCCCCCCGCGCGGGCGTGGCGGTGTTCGACGATGCCGCCGAATGGATCGGCAAGCCGGTGGCGGTGGGGGAAAAGGTCATGGCCGTTTCCGACGAGACCGACACCGAGGTGGAAGCCTGGGTGGCGGTGGCCGATATCGGCGAGGTCAGGCCCGGCGCGCCGCTGACCTTGTTCCTCAACACCGCGCCGCTGTCGCCCGTTCGCGCCACGGTGCGGTCGGTGGCCTATGAAGCCTCGGCCCGGCCCGACGGCACCATCGCCCACCGCGTCCGCGCCGCCCTGGCCGGGGGCGAGGCCAAGCCGCGCCTGGGCCTGAAGGGCACCGCCCGCATCGACGGCGACACCGTGCCGCTGGTGTGGTGGCTGTTCCGCAAGCCGCTGGCGACGATGCGGCAATATGCGGGTCTGTGATCATGTCCGCTGCCGCCGTCCTGCCGTCCTTACGCGATGAACTGACCATCCTGGAAGGGCCGAGCGGTCATGACGGCGCCCCCACCTGGACGCTGCACGACCCGCTGCGCAACCAGTTTTTTCGCCTGAGCTGGCCGGTGTTCGAGATGCTGTCGCGCTGGCATCTGGGCGCGGCCGACGCCGTCGCTGGCGCGGTGTCGGCGGAAACCACCCTGAACCTGGAGCCCGGGGATGTCGCCGACGTGGTGGAGTTTCTGGCCCGCAGCCAGTTGCTGAAAACCGTCACCGCCCAGGACGTGGCCCGGCTGCTGGCCCTCCACGACGCCCACAGGACCGGCTGGCTGACCTGGGCCTTGCACCATTACCTGTTCTTCCGCGTGCCGTTGGTGCGCCCCGATCGGTTGCTGGATGCCTTGCTGCCCTTCGTGGCCTGGATGGGCGGGCGGATCTTCCGTCTGGCTACTCTGGCCGCCCTGGTGCCGGGGCTGCTGCTGGCAGGGCGGCAGTGGGACCGCTTCGCCGCCACCTTCGTCGATCACTTCTCCGTGGAAGGGCTGGCCTCGTTCGCTGTTGCCCTCGGTGCGGCGAAGGTCGTCCACGAACTGGGCCATGCCCTGGCGGCCAAATCCTACGGTCTGCGCGTGCCGACGATGGGCGTGGCCTTCCTGGTCCTGATGCCGGTGCTGTACACCGACGTCAACGAAGCCTGGAAACTGCCCGACAGCCGCAAGCGCCTGACGGTAAGCGGCGCCGGCATCCTGGCCGAGCTGGTGCTGGCGGCTTGGGCCACGCTGGCCTGGGGATTGCTGCCCGACGGCACGGCAAGAAGCATGGCCTTTACCCTGGCCGCCACCACCTGGATCAGTTCCCTGGCCATCAACCTGTCGCCGTTCATGCGCTTCGACGGCTATTTCCTGGTCATGGATGCGCTGGACATGCCCAACCTGCACGAGCGGTCCTTCGCTTTGGCCCGTTGGCACCTGCGCGAAGTATTGTTCGGCCTGGGCGAGCCGGTGCCGGAACCACTGCCGCCCCGCATCCATGCCGGGCTGATCGTCTTCGCCTGGACGGTGTGGGTCTATCGCCTGACGCTGTTTCTGGGCATCGCCGTTCTGGTCTATGCCTTCTTCATCAAGGTGGTGGGCGTCATCCTCTTCGCCGTGGAAATGGGGTGGTTCGTGGTTCGACCGTTCATCATGGAATTCCGGCAATGGCACAAGCGGGCCGGGGCCATCCGCGCCGGCAAGCGCAGCCGCGTCACCTTCGGCCTGCTGGCAATCCTGGTCCTGCCGGCCGTGCTGCCGTGGAACGGGCGGGTGTCGGCCCCGGCCCTGCTGAAAGCCCAGGATCATGCGACGCTCTATGCGCCGGTTCCCGGCATCCTGAGCGAGATATCGGTCAGATCCGGTGACCGCGTCGCCGCCGGCACGGTCCTGGCCCGTCTCGACAACCCCGATCTGGCCCTGAAGCTGGAACAGACCGGGCACCGTGTTTCGGTGCTGAACTACGAATTGGCCCGCATCGGCTTCGACGACACCTTCCGCAGCCGCGCCCAGGCCACCGCCCAGGAACTGGAAACCGCCCTGGCCGAACGCGCCGCCCTGCTGCGCGACCGCGAGCGGCTGATCCTGCTGTCCGGCATGGCCGGAATCATCACCGATGTGTCGCCGGCCCTGCAGCCCGGCCAGTGGATCAGTCCCAGGGATGCCGTGCTCGGCGTGCAATCCGGCACCCAGGTCGAGGCCTATGTGGCCGAAGACGACCTGCCGCGCATCAAGGCGGGGGATCGGGCCACCTTCATCCCCGAGGGCAGCGGCGCCTCACGCCCGGCCGCCGTCACCGCCATCGATCGCATGGCGGTGAAAGCCCTGGCCGATCCGGCCATGTCGGCCCCCTATGGCGGCGCCATCCCCGCCCGCTTCGACGGCAAGGCCCTGGTGCCCGACGGTGCCGTTTATCGCGTGCGCCTGGCGGTGCAGGATGACGGGCTCGTCATCGCCCCCTTGCGCGGGCAGGTCCATATCGATGGAGACGCCCGCTCGCCCGCGGGCCGCGTGCTGCGGGCCGCGGCGGCGGTCCTGGTCCGCGAATGGGGAATGTGACCGGGAAAAGGCGGATCGGCGCCGGCCGTTCCACCGGCCTGGGGGCGCCCGGACGGATGCCGGGTTCGGCTCGGCATCGGCTTCGGCTCTCTGCCGCCCGGGCGGCTACGCCATCATGTCGACCCTGCCGCCCCGGCCGGGCGGTGGCGGCGGCAGGGGCTGAGGCGAGGTGGACGTCTTGCCTTCGTCGCCGTCGTTGTCGCGGTCCGGGGCGCGCTCGGCGGCCTCCGGCGGACGTGCCGTGGGTTGGGGGGAATGAACGGGACCCATCCCGGTGGCGGCGATCTGCATGATTTCGTCCTTTCTTGAGCGTGAATCGGCCGTTCTGCCGTCATGACAGCTTAGGGCCGCGAAGCTGACGGCAACCTGACGGCGGCCGCACGCATCTGCCGCACGATTCCCCGGTCCACCTGCGCGGGCAGCAGGCGCTGGAGCAGCACGAACAGCCGCTCCGGGCCGCGTGGATAGACGTCGCGGGCATCGCGGGCAATCCCGTCGGCGATGGCGCGGGCAACCTTTTCCGGGGCATCCAGCCGCATGCGGAACGCCTCGACATAGCCGGCGAACCCGTCCGCCGCCGGGGTGCGGGTGCCGCGGGGCGCGCAATAGGTCACGCCGACGCCCAGGTCGGCCACTTCCCGCCGCAACGCCTCGGACCAGCCGCGCAGGCCGAACTTGCTGGCGGAATAGGCGGCGAAGAAGGGAAAGGCGATGTCGCCGAACATCGAGCCGACATTGACCACCCGGCCCCGGCCCGACGCCTGCAGCAGCGGCAGCAACCGGCGGGTGATGGACATGGGGGCCAGCAGGTTGACTTCCACCATGCGGCGCCAGGCTTCTTCCTCCTGCCGGGCCAGCGGGGCGGCGTCGACCACGCCGGCATTGTTGACCAGCAGGTCCAGCCCCCCGCCCAGTGCAGCCACGCGCTCGGCGATCTCTCCCCGAGCCCCGGCATCGGCCAGGTCCAGGCACAGAATGGCGGCAGCCTCGGGGGCGGCCAGCCGGCTGCGGGTGGCTTCAAGGGCCGATGCGGTGCGGCCCAGCAGGATCGGCCGTGCGCCGCGCCGGGCCAGTTCCACCGACAGCGCGCGGCCGATGCCGCTGCCGGCCCCGGTGACCAGGGCGCGGATGCCGTCAAGCCGCATGGCTTGCCTCGGCGGTCTGCGAAGCCAGGGCGCGGAACACATTGCCGTACAGGGCATAGAAATCGCGGGCGGCGGCGATCACCGTGCGGCGGCGGGCCGGGGAATCGATGGCGCCCAGCAGGTGGGCAAAGGTGTCCACGTGGCCGACATCCAGCCCGCCGTGCGAGGTGAGATAGCTGAAGCCGCCCTTCACGTCGCCGCCCAGACGGCTGCGGATGGATTGGGCCGCCTGGATGGCCAGGGCCACCGACATACCCTCCAGCACATGCACCATGCCCAGCAGGGCGTAGGGGCCTTCTTCCCCGATCAGGTGATAGGCCATCGCGATCATGGACCGCACCGGCAGCGGCGGCCGGGCGCAGCGGGTCGCCTCGCCGTCGCCGCCCAGGGCGTCGATGTCGTCAAGGATCCATTCGTCGTGGCCGCTTTCCTCGGAGATGTATTCCCGCAGGCCTTCGGCCAGGATGGCGTCGTCGGGCCCGCAGGCGTCAAGGGCGCGCTGCAGCAGCGGCACGGTGTGGCGCACGTGGTGATAGGCGCTGCGCAGGAACGACAGATACAGCGGCAGGTCGGCCCCTTCCGCCACCACCCGCGAGATCAGCGGGATGGACAGGAATCCTTGGCGCTCGCGGTTGGTCTCGGCGATCAGCGTCTCGTAGAAGCTCATTTCCGTCTCTTTCAGGAAGTGGGCGATGCGCCGCCGCCGGGGGCGGCCATCGATGGTGAACAGGGTGTGGGCCTGGGCCTCGGCGGGGGCGATCACCGCGACCTCGGCCGGGCGGGCATAAGGGGGGGCCGACAGGGTCAGGGATTGCAGCCGCGCCAGCCATCGATCGGGGGTGACGGCGGATGCGGCGGCGGTCGGGACGATGGCCGCCCGCACGCCGGTGCCGCCGGCCAGGATGGCGCAGGCACGGATGCCCGGATCGGCCAGCAGCATGGGCTCGATCCATTCGGGATGGATGTTGCGGCCGTTGGCGGTGACCACCACGTCGTCCTTGCGTCCCGACACCAGCAAGGTGCCGTCGGGCAGCATTCGCCCGCAATCGCCGGTCCGCCAGGTTCCATCGGCCGGAATGCCGCCCAGATAGCCGGCCATGACGGTGTCGCCGCGCACCACGATCTCGCCGTCCTCGATGGTGACCCGCACGCCGTCGAGCGGCCGGCCCACGGTGCCGGCACGGCGTTGGCCCGGGCGGTTGACCGCCACCACCGAACAGCATTCCGACAGGCCGTAGCCTTCGTGCACCGGCAGGCCCAGATTCCAGGCCGCGTCGCCCAGCGCCTCGCCGACCGGGGCGCCGCCCACGGCGACGAAGCGCAGCGTCGGCGCGGCACGCCGGCCGGCATGACGCAGCCATGCCACCCAGCCGGCCAGCAGTTCCGGGACCAGCACCGAGGTGGTGGCGCCGACCCGTTCCGCTTCGGCGGGCGCGTCCTGCGGCGAGGCGGCGATGTGGATGCGGGCCCCCAGCTTGAGCGGCAGCAACAGGCCGGCCAGCTGTTCCAGCAGCAGCGAGAACGGCAACACCGACAGATGGATGTCGGCGGCGGTGGCCTTCACCGCCCGTTCCAGCCCGCTCAGGCTGGCGGACATGGCACGTTCCTCCAGCATCACGCCCTTGGGGGTGCCGGTGGTGCCGGAGGTGTAGACGATGCGCCGCGATGGCAGCGGCTCGGGCCAGGGGGTGGGCTGGGCCGGTTCGAGTTCCACCACCGGGACGCCCAGTCCGGTCAGGCGGCCGCCGTATTCGGCCGTGGTCACCACTGCCGCGACCCCCGCATCGGCGATCATGTGGCGCCACTGGCCGGGGGAAAAGAAATCCGGCAGCGGCACGATGGTGCGGCCCAGCGCCGCCAGGGCCAGATCCGCCACCACGTGGCGGCGGTCCCGCGGCATCAGCAGCGCCACCGTCGACGGCGTGGCGGCCAGGGCCCGGGTCGTGGCGGCAATGGCTGCCGCCAGTTCGCCGTAGCTGATCGCGCCCAGGGCATCGGTGACGGCGACGCGGCACGCGGTCCGGTCGGCGGTGGCACGGATGGCGTGCAGGACCTCACGCATGATGAAGCTCGGCCGGGGCGGCGGGGAAGGGCAGGGGAAGGCCAGACGCCAACTCGGCGGGCAGGGCGGCGGCTTCCGCCACCAGCACCCGGGGGGCGTGCAGGTAATAGCTGCCCCAGGCATCGGGGCACGCGATCCGCTCTCGCCGGGCCGGGCCCAGGTCGATGGCGGTCAGTCCGGCGCGGCGCAACAGCGCACGCAGGCGGGCCGTGGCGGTGAACAGGCCATAGGCGCGGCCATCGGCCATGCACAGGCGGATGGCGCCCGCCACCAGCGGCAATGCGGCCCCGGCCTTGGGCGCGGCCAGGTTCGAGAATTCGACGATCTGCCGGCGCGCCACGGTCCGGCCCAGGGCCCGGCCCAGCACGGCCTCGACCGGGCCGTCCAGATAGACGTCCGAGAACAGCCCGTGCTCGGCGAAACGCAGCCCGGCCACGGCCTGGGGCCGGCCATCGGGGTCCAGAGAGGCGACCAGATGATCGGGAAAGGCCGGCACGTGGGCGCCGTATTCCGCCAGGAACATGGCGCGGATGGCGTGTTCCAGGCGGGAACGGTCGGGATGGTCGCGATCGGCGAGGATCAAGGACATGGATCACCTCCAGGGTTGAAGGCGATCTTGCCGGGGGTTGCTGACGCGAACCTTACGGGGCGGGGAAAACCAGACGAAATCGTGCGCCGCCGCCGGGGGCGTCCTCGACCAGCACGGCGCCGTCATGGGCCTGCATGGTGCGGTGGACGATGGCCAGTCCCAGTCCGGCCCCGGCGCTGCGGCGGTCCGAGCGCCAGAACCGCTTGAAGATGTCGGGGCGGCGTTCGGCGGGGATGCCGGGGCCGCAATCGCATACCGTCAGCATCGGCGGCATGTCGGTGACGGCCAGCACCACGGCGGTGCCCGGCGGAGTGTGGCGCAAGGCGTTGTCCACCAGATTGCGCACCGCGTGGAACAGGGCGTCCGACTGGCCGCGCACCAGGACCGGGGTATCGGGGGCGTCCACCTCGATGGTGCGGCCCGAGCGGATGGCCATGTGCGCCAGATAGGCGGCGGCGTCACGGGCGAGCTCGGCCAGGTCGGCGTGGTCGCCGGGGGCGACATTCAGGGACTCGACCCGGGCGACGCGCAGCAATTGCTCGACCAGATGGGCCATGCCTTCGAGATCGCGGCGCAGCGGTCCCGCCACCGCGGGATCTTTCAACGTGTCGATATGGGCGGTCAGCACCGCCAAGGGCGTGCGCAATTCGTGCGCGGCATCGGCGGTGAAGTCCCGCTGGACACGAAAGCCTTCTTCCAGTCTGTCGAGTGCGTTGTTCACCGCCTGCACCAGCGGCATGATCTCCCGCGGGACCCCGTGGCACGGCAGCCGGATGTCGGTGGTGGCGGGGCCGATGGTCTCGGCCTGGCGGGACAGCGCGTGCAAAGGGGCGACGGCGCCGCGGATCGTCAAGATGCTGACCCCCAGCAGCAGCAGCAGGAACGGGCCGGCCAGCCAGCCGCCGTCTTCGAAAAAGTCGGCCAGCACCGTTTCGATCAGTTCCTGATAATCGCTGCCCAGCCGCACCACCTGAACCAGCAGCCGGCTGTCGCCCGACTGGAAGGGAAGGGCCTCGCCGAAATAGGTGTCCGGACCGGGGCCGTCGGGGTTGTACTGGTACAGCGAGCCGTCCTCGTCCTCTTCGATGCGGGCGGGAATCGGCCCAACCTCGGCGCCTGCCGCGAACAAGGTGGTGTTGCGGTCGCGGTCGCGCACGGCAAAGCCGTGGACCCGGTCCGATCCGGCATAGGCGTCCAGCAGCTTTTGCGGCAGATCCAGCACGAACTGGCCATCGGCATCGGTCCTGACGGCCTGGGAAATGGTGCGTGCCGTCTGAATCAGCGAGCGATCGCGCAGCGATCCGGGGGTGTTCTGAAACTCCACCCATAGCCAGCCATAGGCGAAGGCGATGGCCGCCAGGGTCGCCAGCGACAGCCGCAGGACGATCCGCCCCATCAAAGAGGGGGGCGCCTTCAGCCGCATTCGTCTTCCGCCAGCATGTAGCCGACGCCGCGCAGGGTATGGATGGTTACGGCCGCCCCGGCCTGGGTCAACCGCTTGCGCAGCCGCGACAGCAACACCTCGACGGTGTTCGAGGAAACATCGTCGTCGAAGCCGTACAGCCCTTCCTCCAATGCCCGCTTGGGAACCACGCGGCCGGCACGGCGCAGCAATTGCTCCAGCAATTCCATCTCGCGCCGGGGAATGTTCATCACCGCATCGCCGGCGCGCACCTCGCGGGCGGTGGTGTCCATGCGCAGACGGCCGCAGGTCAGCTGCACCCCCAGGGCGGCGCCGGGGCGGCGCAGCAGGGCGCGGATACGGGCCAGCAATTCCTCCATCGCGAAGGGCTTGACCAGATAATCGTCGGCGCCGCCGTTCAGGCCGCGTACCCGGTCCTCGACCCCGTCGCGGGCGGTCAGCAGCAGCACCGGCAGGCTTTGCCCGCGCTGCCGCGCCAGCTTCAGCAGGTCCAGGCCATCGCCGTCGGGCAGCCCGAGGTCAAGGATCGCCGCGTCATAGGCCACCGAAGCCAGGGCAGCGTCGGCATCCGCGACGCTGCCGAAGCTGTCGGCGGCAAAGCCGCCGTTGCGCAGTCCTTCGCACACCAGCTCTGCCAGGCGCGCGTTGTCCTCGACCAGCAAGATCCGCATGAAGCCCCCTCAGCGCAGGACGTATCGGATATCCGAATCGTCCCTGGCCTTGAACCGCACCTGCACCAGGGTGCCGTCGGCATCGTACCAAAGCTCGCGCGACAGGTCGCCGGTCATGGCGTAGTGACGGGCGACGACGGTGCGGCCGTGGACCGCCACCTGATCGTCGCCCTGGTCCGCCACCTGCACCGTCATGGCGTGGCCGTCCAGGGTGTTGAGCAATGTTCCCCGCGCAACCGTCCTGCGGTTCCACAGGCTGGCGGGCAAGGTGTCGGCGGGCAGGTGGCTGACGGCGCCGTCGCCGTTGACCGCCAGAGAACCGCCGCCGCCGGCAACCTTGAGCGCATGGCGGGTGCCGTCGTCGTTGGTTTCCGACATCAGTGAAATCAGGCGGCCATCCCGCCACACCTCGTTGCCGTGATGCTCGAAGCGATAGACGGGGATCATGGCCATCTTGACCACGACGTTGGTGTCGGCGCTGATCCGCACGGCGTCGTCGACCGGCTGGAAGCGGAGCACGTGGGTGCCGACCGTCTCGCCGTTGCGCAGGACGGTGAAACTGAGCGCGTTGCCCGGCACGCCATCGGCGGCCAGCGCGGCACCGGCGGCCAGGGTCAGGGCGATGATTGGAAGGGCAAGGGAAACAGGGCGCATGATCGTCTCTCGTTGTGTTCGTTCATGAGAGGAACGGACGCAAGCTTGCCCATGCTTGCTGACGGCAACCTGACGGCGGGATTTTCTCGGCGCGGCCAGTTCGGGTTCAGGAGGCCGCAATGTCCCGCTCTGCCCTGTTTGCCACATTTCTGTTTTGCCTGCCGGCCGTTGCCCTGGATACATGGCACGCTATTTGCTGGTTCCGATGGAGACCGATCCAGTCCAAAGGAAGCCCTGATGAGCTCCATCCTTGACATATTGAACGGCCTGTCGGCTGCAGAGGAGTTTTTCTCTGCCCTTGATGTAGGATTCGACCAGTCGGTTCTGAATGTATCCAGGCTACATATACTAAAAAGATTCAATGAATACATAAAAGACTCAAATGTAGACTGTATTGATGATAATGCAAAGTTCGAAGTTTGTAGGTCAGCACTTACGCGAGCTTACAATGATTTTACAAAATCAAGCGGTGTTAAGGAAAAAGTATTCAAAGTGTTCAATCAGGCCGCTTCGCCCGCCGGCTTCGTTCCAATCGATTCATTGAAAAAACGCTAACGGACAGGACAGACCCGGCCCGCCTCCAGTCGCCACCCGGCCGGCTTGATGGGCGCCCGATCATGTGATTACCAATTCATCATAATTGGTGCGGCGCACAAAAGTTGCACATATTATCAGCAGGTAGTGCCATGAACAGGATCAGGATCGACGAGAGTGAAGCCCATCTCATTGGAATTTACGAGATCGGCAAAGTCCTCGGGGCCAGTTTCGACCTGGACAAGGCACTGCATGACGTCCTGAACATCCTGTCCTCCTACCTCACCATGCGGCACGGTGTGATTATGCTGACCGATGCCGACGACAATCCCGTCATGGCCGCGGTGACGGGTATGTCCCTGGAGGCGGCGCGTGGAGGCGGCATTCACTATCCGGTCGCCGCCATTCGCCCCGTCATTGAAGGCGCTATGCCGATGGTGGTGCCTGGCGCGCTCGCCGACCCGACCCTCGCCGGCTACATTGCCGATTTCCTGGAACCTGACGATGACGGCATGGCCTTTCTGTGCGTTCCCATCAAGACCAACAAACGGCCTTTCGGCTCTCTATCGGTGCTGCGCAGGCGCGAAGACAGTGCCCCACGCGGATTCCAGCACGATATCCGTTTTCTGACTATGGTCGGCACGCTGATCGGCCAGACCGTCAGCCTATACCGCAAAGTCCTGGCTGACCGCGAACGGCTGATCGAGGACAATGCCCGTCTGCACAAGCAGGTCGTCAGGATTGCACCCGGCCCCCATCCACACGGCATGACCGACATCATCGGCGAATCGGACGCCATGAACAGCGTGCTGGCACAGGTTCGCCAAGCGGCACCGACCAAGGCAACGGTTCTGCTGCGCGGTGAATCTGGCACCGGCAAGG
>CAJANN010000328.1 GCA_903941095.1 uncultured Rhodospirillaceae bacterium
AGTTGAGATGTGGTGGATGGAAAACGGAAATGTCGGCAGGAAGGCCGCCGGATAATCAGATGGCGTCGCCGCCCCGTTCGCCGGTGCGGATGCGGATGGCCTCTTCCACGGTGTAGATGAAAATCTTGCCGTCGCCGATGCGGCCGGTGTGGGCCGCCTGCTGGATGGCTTCGACCGCGCGCTCGACGAGGCCGTCCTCGATCACCAGCTCGATCTTCACCTTGGGCAGGAAATCGACCACGTATTCGGCGCCGCGGTACAGTTCGGTGTGCCCCTTCTGCCGGCCGAAGCCCTTGGCCTCGGTCACGGTCAATCCCTGAAGCCCGACCTCGTGCAGGGCTTCCTTGACCTCGTCCAGCTTGAAGGGCTTGATGATCGCTTCGATCTTCTTCATGACCCGCGTCTCTCGGAAAGCGTGGAACCAGCGCCTCGCCCGGATTTCTCTTCAAGGGCATTGCGGCACGACATGTAGCACGCCTCGTGCCAGTTCTTCCACCGGGAAAACTCAGGTAATATCGGCGTAATCCATTGGAAAATGCCGCTTTTTTCGGCATTGTTGCCCAATTGTTGGGCATTCCCGCCACCGCACCCGGAGTCTGCCGCCGTGCCCCCTGCCAATTCCGTTTTCGCCGCCTGCGGAACCACCATCTTCGAGACCATGTCGCGGCTGGCCCAGGCCTGCGGGGCCATCAACCTGGGCCAGGGCTTCCCCGAAGGGCTGGAGCCGCAGCCGCTGATCGAGCGGCTGGCCCGCGCCGCCCAGGAGGGGCCGCACCAATATCCGTCGATGATGGGCATCCCCGCCCTGCGCGAGGCGGTGGCGGCGCACGAACGCTTCTATTGGCGCACCGGCGCCGACGCCGCCGAGGTGATGGTCACGTCGGGCGCCACCGAAGCCCTGGCCGCCTGCCTGTTCGGCCTGATCGAGCCGGGGGACGAGGTCATCGTCTTCCAGCCGCTGTACGATTCCTACCTGCCGATCATCCGCCGCGCCGGCGGCGTCGCCAGGCCGGTGCGCCTGGCCCCGCCGGATTGGCGACTGGACCGCGACGCCCTGGCCGCCGCCTTCGGCCCCCGGACCCGGCTGGTGGTGCTGAACAGCCCGACCAATCCCTGCGGCCGGGTGTGGAGCCCGGACGACCTGGCCTTTCTGGCCGGGCTGGTGGACCGCCACGACTGCGCCGTCATCTGCGACGAGGTCTACGAACACCTGACCTATGACGGCACGGCGCATGTCCCGCTGATGAGCCTGCCGGGCATGCGCGGCCGCTGCGCCAAGATCGGATCGGCCGGCAAGATCTTTTCGCTGACCGGCTGGAAGGTCGGCTGGGTGGTGGCCGAGGCCGCCCTGCTGGCCCCCATCGCCAAGGCCCACCAATATCTGACCTTCACCACGCAGCCGGCCCTGCAGGCGGCGGTGGCCTGGGGGCTGGACGAATGCCGGGACTACCTGGAAGCCCTGCCGGCCACCCTGGCGGCCCGCCGCGACCGGCTGGCCGCCGGGCTGCGCCGGGCCGGGCTGGCCCCGCTGCCCTGTTCCGGCAGCTATTTCCTGTCCGCCGACTTCCGCCCGGTGGGATTCCGCGGCCCGGACGGGGATTTCTGCCGCCACATCACCGAAGCGGCCGGGGTCGCCGCCATTCCGGTCAGCGCCTTCTTCGACGGCGGCGGACCGACCCACCTGGCCCGCTTCTGCTTCGCCAAGACCGACGCCGCCATCGACGAGGCGATGGCCCGCCTGCAGCGGCATTTCGGCTGAGCCTATTGCCGCACCAGCCGTTCCGGCGGCAGCGTCACGGTGACGGTGGTCCCCCGGCCCGGATCGCTGTCGATGTCCATCCGGCCGCCATGCATGTCGACGATGCCGCGCACCAGGGCCAGGCCCAGGCCGGTGCCTTCGTTCGGGCGGGTCACGCTGCGGCCGACCTGCCCGAAAGGTTCCAGCGCATGGGGGATGTCTTCCTTGCGCATGCCGATGCCGGTGTCGGCAAGGATGATTTCGATCCCCCGGTCGGGGGGCAGGGTCACCGTCACGGTGACGCTGCCGCCGGCCGGAGTGAACTTGACGGCGTTGGTCAGCAGGTTGATCACCACCTGCTTCAGGCGGCGCGGATCGACCAGCACGGTGACCGGGGCATCCGGCAGCCGGATATCGAGATGAATGCCGCTTCTTTCGGCCCGGCCGCGCAACAGCTTGACGGCGGCGTCGATCAGGGGTTCCAGGCCGACCTTCTCTTCGGACAGTTCCACCCGCCCCGCCTCGATCTTGGCCAGATCCAGGATGTCCGAGATCAGGTCCAGCAGATGCGACCCGGATTCGACGATATCCTGGGCATATTCGCGATATTTCGGCGACAGCGGACCGAACACCTCCAGGGTCATGGCTTCGCCGAAGCCGATCACCGCGTTCAGGGGGGTGCGCAATTCGTGGCTCATGCTGGCCAGGAAATCGCTTTTGGCGCGGCTGGCCAGCTGCGCCTGATCCAGCGCCGCCTCAAGGGCCGTGCGGGCCTGGTTCTGGGCCGTCAGGTCGCGGACCACCGCCACCACCTGCCGGGTCTCCCCCGATCCCAGCGGGGCCAGATGGGTTTCGACCGGCAGCACCGTTCCGTCCGCCCGGCGCAGCTGCCCGGCCACCGTCACCGGCTGCCCCGGCTGCAGGGCGTGCCACGTCTCGCGGCAGCAGGGCGGCTCGGCATCGACGATCAGGGCGCAGACATCCATCCCCAGCAGGCGCTGGCGCGGCAGGCCGGCCAACCGGACCAGCGCCGTGTTGGCGTCGGTCAGCCGCCCGCTCAGGTCGTGCGCCAGGATGGCGTCCGGAGACTGGTCGAACAGATCGCGGAAACGGGCCTGGCGACGGTCCAGTTCGTCCAGCATGGAATCGAAGGCGGCGGCGATCTGTTCCAGTTCGCCGTAGGCCCGCACCTCGCCGGCCCGGGCGCGGCGGTCGCCGGACTGCACCCTGCCGATGACGTCCAGCAGCCGGGACGTCGGCACGAAGACCAGCCAGCGCCCGGCCAGATACAGCATGACGATGGTTCCCAGCCCGGCAAAGGCGAACCCGCCGATGATCAGCCAGTAATACAGCCGAGCCGGCCCCAGAACCGCCCGTTCCGGCACGCTGATGACGGCGAACATGTCGGTCATCTCGCTGCTGAGATGGCCATAGGCGAAGACGCGGTCGACGCCGTCGCCGCCCCGGGTGGTCAGGCTGCCGGTCTCGCCCTGGCGGACGGCGCCGGCCACCGGCTCGACCGGCAGGGACATGCCGACCCGGGCGGCGCTTCCCAGGCGGGCGATCACCGTGGCCGCCCGGTCGACCACGAAGATCTGCCCATCCGACGGCAGGGTCTGGCGCGACAGCTCGCCGGTCAGCCAGTCGTAGCGACGGACCGCGACCAGAACGGCCACGATCCGCCCGGAATCGTCGCGCACCGGCACCGCCATCGGCAAGGACAGGGTCTCGCCGCCCGAATACAGGTGCGGACCGGCGGCGAAGGCCCCGGTTTCCAGGGCGGCGCGCACCACCGGCAGGCGGGCCTGCCATGCGATGTCGGCGCCGCGACCGTCGGAACAGCGGATCCGCCCGTCGGGGCTCAGCAGGGTCAATCCGTCAAGATCGGTGGAATCGGCCAGCACCCGCCGGAAATGCCCGACGCAATGCTGCGGCGAGATGTCGTGCTCGGCGGCCAGGGACATCAGCACGGTACGGGTGGATTGCAAGGTCCGGTCGTGGATCTCGGCGACCAGCCGGACCAGGCTGACCACGTTGGCCTCGACCATGCTTTTGCGCACGTCGCGGGCCAGCAGGGCGACCGCCAGCAGCATGACCGCGAACAGGGCCGGAGCGATACCCAGCAGCAGAACGGCCAGCAAGCGGTTGCGCAAGGTCCCCAGCAGCACGGCCCGCCCCCTATCCGGTCCGCGGCGAGGACGCCGCGCCGCGATTGAGTTCCCGCATGGCATGGTCCAGCCCGTCGAGTGTCAGGGAATACATCCGCCCACCCATCAGCCGGCGCAGGATCTGGGTCGATTCCGACCATTGCCACATCGCCTCGGGCGCCGGATTCAGCCAGACCGCACCGGGCCAGCCGGCGGTCAGACGCCCCATCCACACCTGTCCGGACTCCTCGTTCCACTCCTCGACGGCGGCGCCGGGAACGGTGATTTCCCACGGGCTCATGGCGGCGTCGCCGACGATCACCAGCTTCCAGTCGGCGGGATAGGTGCGCAGCACGTCGGCGGTGGCGATGCGGTCGTCCCAGCGCCGGGCATTGTCGCGCCACAGATGCCCATAGGGGCAATTGTGGAAGTAGTAATGTTCGAGATGCTTGAATTCGGACCGCGCCGCCGAAAACAGTTCCTCGCAGGCGGCGACATGGGCGTCCATCGAACCGCCGACATCCAGCAGCAGCAGGACCTTGACCTTGTTGTGCCGCTCGGGCCGGAACTGCACGTCCAGCATGCCGCCGGAACGGGCGGTGCGGGCGATGGTGCCGTCCAGGTCCAGTTCGGTCGAAGCGCCTTCGCGGGCGAAACGGCGCAGCCGCCGCAGGGCCAGGCGGAAATTGCGGGTGCCCAGTTCGACACCATCGTCGAGATTGCGGAAATCGCGGCGGTCCCACACCTTGACGGCGCGGTTGTGGCGGTTGGCCGGTTGGCCGATGCGCACCCCGGCGGGATTGTAGCCGAAGGCGCCGAACGGCGAGGTGCCGCCGGTGCCGACCCATTTGCTGCCGCCCTGGTGGCGCTCTTTCTGTTCGGCCAGACGCTTGGCCAGCATTTCCATCAATTCGTCGAAGCCGCCGGCGGCCTTGATCGCGGCCATTTCTTCCGGGGACAGCATCTTCTCGGCCAGGGCGCGCAGCCAGTCGGCGGGAATGTCGGCGGCAGTCCCGGAATCCGGGGGGGCGGCTTCGCCGACGACGCCGTCGAACACCCTGGCGAAGACCTGATCGAACTTGTCGAGGTTGCGTTCGTCCTTCACCAGGGCCGAGCGGGACAGATAATAGAAGGTCTCGGCGCTGTAGCCGGCGGCCCCTTTTTCCAACGCTTCCAGCAACGTCAGATATTCCCGCAGGCTGACGGGAATTCTGGCCGCCTTCAGCTCAAGAAAAAGAGACAGGAACATTACCCCCCGCGACGGTTCATGAAAGCCAGACGCTCGAACAGGTGGACGTCCTGCTCGTTCTTCAGCAAGGCGCCGTGCAGGCGCGGGATCAGGGTCTTGGCATCCTTCGAACGCAGATCCTCGGGAGACAGGTCCTCGGCCACCAGAAGCCTGATCCAGTCCAGCAGTTCCGAGGTCGACGGCTTCTTCTTCAGCCCCGGCACCTCGCGCAGCTCGAAGAAGACGGTCAGCGCCTCGTGCAGCAGGGCCGGCTTGATGCCGGGATGATGGACGGCGACGATGCGCTGCATGGTCTCGCGGTCGGGGAAGCGGATGTAATGGAAGAAGCAGCGGCGCAGGAAGGCGTCGGGCAGTTCCTTCTCGTTGTTCGAGGTGATGATGACCAGCGGCCGGCGCGCCGCCCGGACGACCTGCCGGGTCTCGTAGACATGGAACTCCATGCGGTCCAGTTCCAGCAGCAGGTCGTTGGGAAACTCGATGTCGGCCTTGTCGACCTCGTCGATCAGCAGCACCGGCACCTGCTCGGCCTCGAAGGCCTCCCACAGCTTGCCGCGGATGATGTAGTTGCCGATGTCGTGCACCCTGGGGTCGCCCAGCTGCGAATCGCGCAGGCGGGCGACGGCGTCGTACTCGTACAATCCCTGCTGGGCCTTGGTGGTCGACTTGACATGCCAGGAAATCAGCGGCCGCCCCAGGGATTTGGCCACTTCCCAGGCCAGCACGGTCTTGCCGGTGCCGGGCTCGCCCTTGATCAGCAAGGGACGTTCCAACGCCAGGGCGGCGTTGACGGCGACCATCAGGTCGTCGGTGGCGACATAGGTATCGGTTCCAGTGAATGACATCGGCGGCAACCTCCCGTCACCGAATGTGCGGGAGGCTGCCGCCGATGGCAAGCTCAAGCCGAGGCGGCCAGGGCGAAATCGCGCAGGACGGCGGCCTCCAACTGCTTTTCCGCCAGCCGCTGGCCGACGACGTCGCCGATGGAAACCATGCCGACGATGGTGTCGTCGCGCACCACCGGCAAATGACGGATGCGGCGGGTGCTCATCACGTCCATGACATCCTTGATGCGGTCCTTCGGACCACAGGTCACCACCGGGCTGGACATCAGCGCCCGCACCGGCATGGACAGGGCCTTGCCGCCGTGCGCGGCCAGCCCCTGGACGATGTCGCGCTCGGACAGGACGCCGACGCAGGCGTGACCGTCGCAGACCATTGCCGCGCCGATCTTCCGGGAATGAAGAACATGGGCGGCGTCGGCGACCGTATGGTCAGGACGCACGGAAAAAACATCGCCACCCTTGTACCTTAGAATTCTTTCAACAGTCATTGACGCCTCCCTGCTTCGCGACTTCATTGTTCGCGTAAGAAAAAAGGCTAGCTCATGCTGCAACGCAATTAAAAGAGCAATGAGTCATTACTTGAAAAATACTACATATTGCACAGCAACAACTGCCCGTACGGGTGTATGAAGACCAGCTCTTTCGGGTGGCGCAGAAAAGAAAACACCCGAACTCGGAAACCGAGATCGGGTGCTTGCAGTCATGGCCGGCGCCAGAAGGGAGGAGAAATCCGGCGCCCGCCGGATCGCGGCCGGCCCGAAGGCCGGCGGCGGGAAACAGATGCCTCAGGCGGCCTGCTTGACCAGAGCCTGGAAGGCGCCGACGCGGGCGTTCAGGGGCTCCAGGGCGGCGGTGACGACGCTCTGGGCCAGCTCGGCGAACTTGCGGCTGTC
>CAJANN010000329.1 GCA_903941095.1 uncultured Rhodospirillaceae bacterium
GGTGGGTCGGCGCCGACCCACCGCTGGCCCGCCCCGATCATGTCCATTTCACCCTGGCGGGCTATGAACGGGCGGCCGACGCTCTTTACGAGGCGCTGCTGGACGGCTATTCCCACTACAAACAAAAACATCCGGTCGCGAAGCGGAAATAGAGATGTTGTTTCCTACCCTGAATTTCGCCTTGTTCTTTCTGGTGGTCTTCAGCCTGACTTGGGCCTTGCGGGGGCGCCATACCCTGCGGCTGGCAGTCCTGACCGCGGCCAGCTATCTGTTCTACGGCTTCTGGGACTGGCGGTTCTGCGCCCTGCTGTTCGCCAGCTCGGCCGGCAACTGGCTGTTCGGACGCCTGATCTTCGCCGCGCCGGACCAGGCCCGGCGCCGGCTGCTGCTGGCGGGGGCGCTGGCGCTGAACCTGGGCGTCCTGGCCTTCTTCAAGTATTTCAACTTCTTCATCGGTTCGATGAACGACCTGCTGCTGACGCTGGGAATCGGGCGAGACCTGCCGTTCCTGGCCGTGCTGCTGCCGGTGGGGATTTCCTTCTTCACCTTCCACGGCATCTCGTATCTGGTCGATCTGTATCGCGGCACGCTGGACCGCCCGGCCACGCTGCTGCAGATGCTGCTGTACATCTCGTTCTTTCCGCAGCTGGTGGCCGGTCCCATCGTGCGGGCGGCCCACTTCCTGCCGCAATTGCGCCAGCCGGTCGACCCCGCCGACATCGCCGCCACCCGGGCCTTTCTGCTGATCCTGGGCGGTCTGTTCAAGAAAGTGGTGGTGGCCAACCAGTTGGCGACCGGGCTGGTCGATCCGGTGTTCCACGACCCGTCCGCGCATGGGGCGGTCGACCTGCTGCTGGCGGTCTACGGCTATGCCGTGCAGATCTATTGCGATTTCAGCGCCTACACCGACATCGCCATCGGCGTGGCGGCACTGCTGGGCTACCGCTTCCCGCAGAATTTCGACCAGCCTTACCGCGCCGCCGGCCTGCGCGAGTTCTGGCGGCGCTGGCACATCTCGCTGTCGTCATGGCTGCGCGATTACCTGTATATCCCGCTGGGGGGCAATGACGGCGGCTGGCGGCGCACCCGCAACCTGATGATCACCATGCTGCTGGGGGGATTGTGGCACGGCGCCGCCTGGACCTTCGTCCTGTGGGGGCTGCTGCACGGGTTGCTGCTGGTGGCCGAACACCATCTGGTCGGCCGGCGCGAGATCGCCGCCGGCTGGGGCCGGGTGGCGGCGGTGGCCGTCACCTTCCACTGCGTCTGCCTGACCTGGGTCTTCTTCCGCTCGCCCGACCTGGCCCATGCCGTCGAGTTCCTGGCCGGCCTGGCCCGCTTCGACCGGCCGTCCGAGGTGGCGACGCCGCTGCTGCTGGCCTTGCTGGCGGGCGGTCTGGCGGCGCATTTCCTGCCCCGCGACCGTCTGGAACGCATCGAGGACTGGGTGGTCCGGTTGCCGCGCACGGCGCAGGCCGCCGCCCTTGGCGCCGCGATCGTGGTCATCGACCGTCTTGGCCCCGATGGGGTCGCCCCCTTCATCTACTTCCAGTTCTGACCATGACCTATCTGTCGCATCCCTCCCGTTCCTTCACCAGCCGGCCGCCGGCCGAAATGGTGCGTGGCGCTCGCGGCATGCCGCTGGGCGAGGTGGCCCGTACCGTCGCCGTGGCTGCCGTCGTGGCGGTGCTGCTGGGCTCCCGCGCCCTTTTGGACTGGACCGCCGCCCTGCCGGTCAGCCCGGCCAGCGATGCCCTGCTGAGCGCGGCCGAGACCTGGCACGACCTGATGGACGGCCTGGGTCTCAGCCGCTTCGGCGACACGATCCGCAAATTCTAGCCCAGGGTGGCCGGCATTTCCTTGGCCAGGGACTGCCGTTCGGCGGCGAAACCGCCGCACAGGGCGAACCCCACCGCCTTGCCGTCGGGGCCGGCGAACAGGGCCTTGCGGTCGCGGCCCTGTCCCTCGATCCGCCACGATCCTTCCGCTCCGGGCAGGGGCGGGCAGATCACGGTGGGCAGGCACGGTGTCTTGACCACCACCGGCAGGGCGGGCAGGGCCAGGTCGGTCGGGGTGCCGGCCAGGGTGGCGGCCAGGGCGCGGGCCTGAGCCATCAGCGGCAGGACGAAGGGCAGCGGCCCGGCCTCGGTCTGAGCGCAGTCGCCGATGGCGAAGATGGCCGGGTCCGAGGTGGCGAGACGGCGATCGACCACGATTCCCTTGTCGATGCCCAGCCCGGCGGCGGCGGCCAGCCCGGTGCGCGGGATCAGGCCGATGGCCGACAGGGCCCGGTCGAAGGCGATGGCGCGGCCATCGTCCAGGATGGCGCGGCCGGGCTCGATGCGGACCAGCGAACGCCCCAGATGCAGCGAGATGCCTGCTTCCGCCAGGGCGGCCGCCAGTTCTGCGCCCAGTTCCGCCGGCAGCAGCCGGCCCAGCGGCCAGGGTGCCGGATCGACCATGCTGACCGACAATCCGGCCAGGGCCAGATCGTTGGCGAACTCGCAGCCGATCAGCCCGGCCCCGATCAGCAGGACGCGCTGTCCGGCCTGCAGCCCGTCGCGCCAGGCGGCATAGTCGTCCAGGTCGTTGACGGAGTGGATGCGCACGCCGTCGCTGCCCTCGACCCGATAGGGGCGGGGGTCGGCGCCCAGGGCCAGGACCAGACGGCCATAGGGCAAAATCCGCTCTGCGGCGTCGGCGTCCGCGATGCGCAGCGTCCGGGCGTTCCGGTCGATGGCGGTCACCCGGGTGCGGGGCAGGACGGTCACCGCCAGTTCCGCCGCCACCTGGGCGGCGGATTTCTGGACCAGGGCAGCCGGGCTCTTGCCCTGGGCCAGGGCGTTGGACAGCATCGGCTTGCCATAGGATTCGCCGCCGTCGCCGGTGACGATGGTGACAGGGACGGTGCGGTTCATCTTGCGCAGCTCGCGGGCCAGGGAATATCCCCCCAGCCCGCTGCCGACGATGACCACGCCCGAAGTGTCGGCGGCAGTCATGGGATCAGCCCTCCAGCGGCTCGAAATCGTCCTTGGACACCCCGCAATCGGGGCAGCACCAGTCGGCCGGGATATCCTCGAAGGCGGTGCCCGGAGGGATGCCCTCTTCCGGCAGGCCGAGGACGGGGTCGTAGACGTAGTTGCAGACGACGCAGACGTACTTCTTCATGGTGCAATCCTCCGGTTACTTGGCCTGGTGGGCGGCCAGGGTGTCGCGATAATGGTTGGCGTGGCGTTCCTCGACCTTGGCCAGGGCGGCGAACCGTTTGGCTGCGGTGGCCAGGGTGACGGCGAAGCGTTCGGCGTGCTCCTGCGATTCGGCGATCTGCCCGTCGATTTCGGCCACGGCGGCGCTGTTGCCCTCTTCGACGGCGAGATGGCGGAACTTGGGATACATCTCGGTGTATTCGTATGTTTCACCGTCGATGGCCAGTTGCAGCATCTTTTCCACCGTCAGTCCGGCGCTGGGATAGAGCAGTTCGAGATGGCCGAAGGCGTGGGCGGTTTCCTGTTCGGCCGTGCGCTCGAAGACCTCGGCGACCTCGACGGCACCCAGCTGACGGGCCCGGCGGGCGAAGTACAGGTACTTCCGGTTGGCCATCGATTCGCCGGCGAAGGCGGCTTCCAGGTTCTTGATGGTCGGGGATGTGGTGGCATCGGCCATTGGGGTCTCTCCTTGGGTTCGGCTGATGGAGAGACCCTAGCGGGATAGCCTTATTTACTGAAACGAGTTGTTTCGCTTTCAGAAATCGATTTAATCGATCAATCCCGCCGTGCAATCAGCACGGTGGCGGCGGTGGTGACGATGAAGATCAGGATGGCGGCGGCGTTCAGGGTTCCGCCCCAATGGCGCAGCGCCTCGATTCCGGCCAGATCGCCGGCGACCCGCAGCAGCAGCGAGACATGCAGGATGGCCAGCGGGCCGTAGAAATAACGGCGGAACGGCAGATGGACCTTCAGGACCGCCGGCAGGATCACCGGGGCGTGGCCGAAGACCATCGCGAAGACGAAACCGACGAACAGGGCGTGCAGGGCGGCGTCGTACAGCGGGGTTGCCAGCCCGCCATCCAGGGACAGGGCCAGAATGCCGGCCACCCCCAGCCAGACATAGCCGGACAGCAGGCATACCGCCACATAGCCGGTCAGGCCCGGCTGGCGGATGGTGCGGCGGATGACGTCGTTGACCACCGACCAGACCACCAGCAGCACCAGCCCGGCCCCGAACAGGGTCCAGGTCGGGCCGGTTCCGGCGGCCGACAGGGCCGCCCCGGCACCGATCAGCGCCACCGGAGCCATCAGGGTCGGCAGCCGCAGCCGCGACGGCGGCAGAAAGCGCGACAGTTCCAGCCGTTCTCCGGCGATTGTCAGAATCAGGAAGGCGGCCCACAGCGGGACGATGTCGGCGACCGGGGCGCCGGCGGCCCACAGCAGGTTGCCCACCACCCAGGACAGGGCGCCCAAAGCCATCAGGCGGGTGAAGGGCTCGGGCTGGCGGCGCACCACCAGCACGGCGCCGGCCAGGAAGATGATCGAGCCCAAAATCAGCATGGCGCCGCCCTGCAGCCCGAAGCCGGCCAGCAGCAACGCGCCGCCGCCGCCGGTGGCGGCCGGGGCGGCGAAGGTCCAGGGCCGCTGCAGCGCCACCGCCCGTTCCAGGCCGATGACGGTGCCGAAGAAGCCGCACACCATCAGCGGGCCATGCAGGTCGGCCCCCACCGCCAGCGGCAGGTCCCAGCCCAGGCGGCCCAGTCCGGCCAGCAGTCCGGCCAGCAGCGATACCGCCCCCAGCGCCAGCAGGGGAAAGCGGGGGACGGACGGGGGCGTCACGGCGTCCAGCCCAGGGCTTGGCGGGCCAGGTCGCTCATGCGCGAGGGATCCCACAGGGGCGATTGCAGCACGCTGACGGCCGGCGTCAACCCGGCCCCGGCCAGCCGGCGGCCGGCTTCGTCGCACAGATGGCTGCTTTGCGGGCAGGCCGGGCTGGTCATGATCAGCCCGACCCGGACGCCATCGTCGCCGCAGACGATGTGTTCGACCAGTCCCAGGTCGACGATGTTGATGCCGACATCGGGGTCGATGACCCCTTTCAGGATGTCGCGGATTTCGGCTTCGGTGCTCATGGGGCGCAAACCGGACCTGTTCCAGAAGATGCGCGATGCTAGGAAAACAGCGGCTTCCCCGCCTTGAGGCCCGTCAAGCAGCGGACCCCGGCGGGTTCAGTCGGCAGCGGACGGCCCCAGTGCCCTGGCCAGTTCATGGACCTGCTTGCGGACCTCGGGGTCGGCGATGCGGTAATAGGCCCGGACCAGTTCCAGGGTCTCGCGCTGGGCCATCAGCACCTCTGCGATGTCCGGCGGGTCGACGGTGGCGTGGACCATGTGGCGCGGGCTGGCGGCCATCACCTCGTCGCCCATGTCTTCGAAGAAGTAATCGACCGGCACGTCCAGAACCCGGGACAGGTCGAACAGCCGGCTGGCGCCGACGCGGTTGGCGCCGCGTTCATACTTCTGCACCTGCTGGAAGGTCAGGCCCAGGGCTTCGGCCAGATGCTCCTGGCTCATGCCCAGCAGGGTCCGGCGCAGGCGAACCCGCGATCCGACATGAACGTCGATCGGATTGGGCTTTCCCGACGGCGTCCGCCCCCGGCTGGCCCGACGCGAAACACGTTCCGTCGCTTTGCGCACTCCCGTCTCTGTCATAGATCCCCATCCCTGACGTGAGCAGACCCGGACCGTCCAGGAACGACCGGGATGAAATAGCCTTAGCGACCAGAAGTTGTTCCTGTGGTGGCATCAGCAGCTGATTTACACCAGACTTTATCTGTTTTTTTTCCAGAGGGGTAGAGGTAAGCCGTAAAAAATATGCACCTTGGAAAAGCAACCTGGGGAATGCATATGCACAAGAAAAAACGCCCTTGAGGATGCTGTCCTCAAGGGCGTTCGACCGTCCGGTCGCGGCGACGGAATCAGCCGGCGATTTCGCACTGCGAGAAGAAGAAGGCGATCTCGATGCGGGCGTTTTCCAGCGAATCCGAACCATGCACCGAATTGGCTTCCACCGATTCGGCGAAGTCGGCGCGGATGGTGCCGGCGGCGGCGTTGGCCGGGTTGGTGGCGCCCATGATCTCGCGGTTGCGGGCGACGGCGTTCTCGCCTTCCAGGACCTGCACGACCACCGGGCCGGAGATCATGAACGCGACCAGCTCGTTGAAGAACGAGCGTTCGGCGTGGACGGCGTAGAAGCCCTCGGCCTGTTCCTTGGTCAGGCGGACGCGCTTCTGGCCGACGATGCGCAGGCCGGCTTCCTCGAAGCGGGCGTTGATCTTGCCGGTCAGGTTGCGGCGGGTGGCATCCGGCTTGATGATGGACAGGGTACGTTCGGTAGCCATGTGATCGAATCCTTGTTCGGCGGTTGAGCGCGCCCATCATGGTCGCGCCGATGCCTCCGCACGGCCGATGTCCGGAGGGCGCGCGCGTTATACCGCCAACCTCCTTCTCGGGCAAGGCACTTACGCACTGGAGCCGGTTGGCCGGGAATGGTAAGAGACAGACAACCATGCTGCATATCGCTGATCTGACCTTCCGCTATGGCGGCCGCGCCATTTTCGACCAGGCCACGGTCCACGTTCCGGCCGGGGCCAGGGTCGGGCTGGTCGGGCGCAACGGGGCCGGAAAGTCGACCCTGTTCAAGCTGATCCTGGACGAGCTGCATTCCGATGGCGGCGACATCAAGATCCGCCCGCGCGCCCGCGTCGGCCGCGTCGCCCAGGAGGCGCCCGAGGGCGAGGCCCCACTGCTGGATTGCGTGCTGGAAGCCGACGCCGAGCGGACCGCCCTGCTGGCCGAGGCCGAGGCCTGCCATGACGGCCACCATCTGGCGGAAATCCACGAACGGCTGAACGCCATCGACGCCCATTCGGCGCCGGCACGGGCGGCGTCCATCCTGTCCGGCCTGGGCTTCGACGCCGAGGCGCAGGCCCGGCCGGTGGGTTCGTTCTCGGGCGGCTGGCGCATGCGCGTCGCCCTGGCCGCCGTGCTGTTCGTCCGGCCCGACCTGCTGCTGCTGGACGAGCCGACCAACCATCTGGACCTGGAAGCGACCCTGTGGCTGCAGGGCTATCTGTCCAGCTATCCCGGCACCCTGGTGGTCATCAGCCACGACCGCGAACTGCTGAACGAGGTGTGCAGCCGCATCGTTCACGTCGACCAGGGACGCCTGGTTTCCTATGGCGGCAATTACGACGATTTCGAACGGACCCGCCGCGAAAAAATGGAACTGGCGGCCAAGGCCCAGGTCAAGCAGCTGGAACAGCGCCGCAAGATCCAGTCCTTCATCGACCGTTTCCGCGCCAAGGCGACCAAGGCCCGGCAGGCGCAAAGCCGCATCAAGATGCTGGAACGCATGGAGCCGGTGGTGGCGGTGGTCGAGGAACGCGGCATGGTCTTCGACTTTCCCGATCCCGAGCCGCTGTCGCCGCCGATCCTGTCCATCGACGGCGGCGTCGCCGGCTATGACGGGCGCGCCGTCCTGCGCGGCCTGGACCTGCGCATCGACATGGATGACCGTGTCGCCCTGCTGGGGGCCAACGGCAACGGCAAGTCGACCCTGTCCAAGATCCTGTCCGGGCGGCTGGACCTGATGAGCGGACGCCTGCAGCGGCCGCCCAAGCTGAAGATCGGCTATTTCGCCCAGCACCAGACCGACGAGCTCAATCCGGCCCGGACCGCCTTCGACCATATGGCCGACCTGATGAAGGACGCCCCGGAAAGCCGGGTCCGCGCCCAGTTGGGGCGGTTCGGGTTCGAGCAGGAACGGGCCGATGTCCGGGTCGAAAACCTGTCGGGCGGCGAAAAGGCCCGCCTGCTGTTCGCCCTGATGAGCCGCGACGCCCCGCATCTGATGATCCTGGACGAACCGACCAACCACCTGGACATCGATTCCCGCCAGGCCCTGGTGTCGGCCCTGAACGCCTATGACGGCGCCGTCGTGCTGGTCAGCCACGACCCGCATCTGGTGGAACTGGTGGCCGACCGGCTGTTGCTGGTGGCCGATGGCCGGGTACAGCCCTTCGACGGCGATCTCGCCGATTACCGCCGTTTCCTGGCCGAGCAGGCGCGGGAAGCCCGGCGGGGAGGGGCGGCGGCGGAATCCCGCTCGGGCACCGCCAGCCGCAAGGACGAGCGCCGCGCCGCCGCCGAGATCCGCGCCCAATTGGCCCCCTTGCGCAAGCAGGTGGCCGCCGTCGAGAAACGGCTGGAGCAGTCGGGCAAGACCAAGGCGGGGATCGAGGCGAAGCTGGCCGATCCCGCCCTGTATTCCGGTCCGGGTGAAGCCGTCGCCAAGCTGCAGAAGGAACTGGCGGAAACCCAGCGTTGCATCGACGAGGCCGAAGCCGAATGGCTGGATCTGCACGAGCAACTGGAGGCCGCCCAGGCCGATTTCTAGTCGTTCCAGTTTGTGCGTAGCCGGGAAGCCGTTAGTCTGATCCTATCCGTTTGTAATACTGGGGATATGATGGACGCCGAGGTAGAGCTATCCGAAAGGCCGGCGCGGGGAGTGCGGCGCAATCTGCGGCATCTGTTTCTGGCCCTGGCTTTCTTCCTGGTGGCGAGCGAGGTCGTCCTGCTGGCGGGCCTTTACCAGACCGCCTTGCGTGACGGCGAACGGCGGGTCATCGCCGCCGGCGGGCTGGCCGAGGAGCATATCGCCCGGACCTTCCAGTCGGCGGAATACGTCCTGAGCCAGGTGGCCGACCTGGGCCGCTCGAAGCCGATGGAGGCCCTGGCCCGCGACGAGACCGTGTGGGCCAAGCTGAACGAATACCGTCTGGGCCTGCCGGAACCGGGGGCCTTGTGGATCATCGACACCGACGGCGTCGCCCGTGCCGGGTCGCTGTATTTCCCGGTGCCGCCGGTCAACGCCCGCGACCGCTATTATTTCCAGGCCCACCTGCAGGGAAACTACGATCTGGTCATCGGCCCGCTGGTGCAGACCAAGATCCGCGATATTCAGACCTTTCATCTCAGCCGCCGCATCGACGACGCCCACGGCCGGCTGATCGGGGTTGCGGCCATCGGTTTCGACGCCCCGATGTTCCGGGGGTTCCATCATTCCCTGGACCTTGGCGGACAGGCCAGCCTGATGGTGTCCGGCCTGGATGGACGCATCATCCTGCGTCATCCCGATTCGTCGCGCTTCGTCGGGGCAGCCGTTTCCGACGACGCCCTGGAATCGCGGATACGGGCCGGCGAGACCCGCGGCGTCTTCCGGACGCTTTCGCCGCTGGACCAGACCGAATGGATGCGCGCCTTCAAGGTGCTGCCCCGCTATGGCGTCGCCGTCGGAACGGGCATTCCCCTGGCGGTCATCCTGGAATCCTGGTGGCAGACCCTGTGGTTCAGTCTGGTGGGCCTGATGGCCCTGCTGGGCGGCCTGGGGTGGCTGGCCCGGCAGGTGTTTTTCGGGTTCGACCAGGAACAGGCGATGATCGGCGGCCTGCAGGGGTCATTGCGCCAGCGGACGCTGGAGGCCGAGGCCCGCGCCAGCGAGGCGCGCAGCGCCAACGAAAGCAAGACCCGCTTCCTGGCGGCGGCCAGTCACGATCTGCGCCAGCCGCTGCAGGCCGCCGGCATGTTCGCCGAGGCACTGGCCGCCCGGCTGGAAGAGACGCCGCACATGCAGGTCATCGACAAGTTGCGGCAAAGCCTGGAAGCGACCCAGTTGCTGCTGAGCACCCTGCTGGATGTCTCGACCCTGGAAGCCGGCCATGTCGAGCCGCAGCCGACCACTTTTTCCCTGGCCTCGTTCCTGTCGCGCCTGGCCGGCCAGATGGAACTGGAGGCGGCCTCGCGGCAGCTGAAGTTCAAGGTGGTGGCGGCCGACGCCTGGGTGGTCAGCGATCCGGTCCTGCTGGAGCGCATCATCCGCAATCTGCTGGTCAACGCCTTCCGCTACACCCGTACCGGCGGCGTGCTGCTGGGCTGCCGTCGGCGGGGCGACAATATGCTGATCTGCGTGGTCGATACCGGAATCGGCATTCCCGGCGACAAGTTCGCGCACATCTTCGAGGATTTCACCCGGCTGGCCGACAAGGGACGCGGACAGGACCGCGGCCTGGGGTTGGGGCTGGCGGTGGTGCGGCGCACGGCCCACCTGCTGGGCCATCGGATCGATGTCCGGTCCGAGGTCGGCAAGGGGTCGTGCTTTTCCGTTACCGTGCCATTGGCGCGCTGATCAATCCGTGCCACTGGCACGCTGATCAATCCGTGCCACTGGCACGCTGACCGATCCGCGCCATTGGCGCGCTGATCATCCGGAACCCGAATGATTCTCGGGTTCCTAAGCCCTCGCCGGGCGGCCGCATCCGCGGCCTTGGCCGCGCCCTCGATGGGCGCCGGATACGAAGCCCGAATTACTCATCCGGGCTTCGTATCAGTCCGCGCCACTGGCGCGCCGGTCAGCCCACTGTCGGCAGGGCATCCAGCGCCGCCTGCAGTTCGTCGTCGGCGAAGTTGGGGTCGCGCAGGTTCCCGGCGAAGAAGTCGGTATAGGCCTGCATGTCGAAATGGCCGTGGCCCGACAGGTTGAACAGGATGCTGCGGCTCTTGCCCTCGGCCTTGCAGACCAGCGCCTCGTCCAGGGCGGCCTTGACCGCGTGCGAGGATTCCGGGGCCGGCACGATGCCTTCGGCGCGGGCGAACTGCACCGCCGCGGCGAAACATTCGGTCTGGGCATAGGAGCGGGCGTCGCACAGCCCCAGTTCCTTGACGTGGCTGACCATCGGCGCCATGCCGTGATAGCGCAGGCCGCCGGAATGCGAGCCCGGCGGCATGAAGGTCGAGCCCAGGGTGTGCATCTTGACCAGCGGCGTCAAATGGCCGGTATCGCCGAAATCATAGGCGTAGCGGCCCTTGGTCAGGGTCGGGCACGAGGCCGGCTCGACGGCGACGATGCGGACCTTGGCCCCCTTCAGGTTCTCGCGGATATAGGGGAAGGCCAGTCCGGCGAAGTTGGAGCCGCCGCCGGTGCAGGCGATGACCACGTCCGGCGAATCGCCGGCCATCGCCATCTGCTGCATGGCTTCCTCGCCGATCACCGTCTGGTGCAGGCAGACATGGTTCAGCACGCTGCCCAGGGCGTATTTGGTGTCGTCGCGGCTGGCCGCCACCTCGACCGCCTCGGAAATGGCGATGCCCAGCGAACCGTTGGAATTGGGGTCCTTGGCCAGGATGGCGCGGCCGGCCTCGGTCAGGGTCGACGGGCTGGCGATGCAGCGGGCGCCGTAGGTTTCCATCAGCGCCCGGCGATAGGGCTTCTGGTTGTACGAGATCTTGACCATGAAGACCTCGACCTCCAGCCCGAACAGCGAACCGGCGAAAGCCAGCGAACTGCCCCATTGGCCGGCTCCGGTCTCGGTGGACAGCCGCTTGACGCCTTCCTGCTTGTTGTAGAAGGCCTGCGGCACCGCGGTGTTGGGCTTGTGGCTGCCGGCCGGCGACACCCCTTCATACTTGAAGTAGATGCGGGCCGGGGTGTCCAGCGCCTTCTCCAGCCGCCGCGCCCGGATCAGCGGCGACGGCCGCCACAGGCGATAGACTTCCCGCACCGGCTCGGGGATTTCCACCCAGCGTTCGCTGGTCATTTCCTGGGCGATCACCGCCTGGGGGAAAATGGGGGCAAGGTCGTCGGGACCCAGCGGCTGGCCGGTACCCGGATGCAGCGGCGGGGGCAGGGGAACCGGCAGGTCGGCGGCCAGATTGTACCAGGCCTTGGGCATCTGGTCCTCGGCCAGCAGATACTTGACGGAATCGGTCATGTCGGACGGTCCCCTGGTTGGTGGTGCCCCTGCGAAAGGCTTACGAGCGTTTGTAACCGCAAACCGGCAAAAGGCCAAGCCCCGCCCGTGCCGGGCTTTTCCGCCCCGGCTTGCCGCGGCGCCGGTGGCGGAAATCAATGAACCCTGAAGCCGTATTTCACGAATATGCCCGTGGCGGCGGAATTGCCCAGAAAGGCCAGGAACGCCCGGCTTGCCGGGCTGTCCTGTCCGGCCACCAGGGCGGCGGGATAGACGATCGGGTCATGCATGCCGTCGGGGAAGGTCCCGATCACCGTGACCTTCTGTGAAACGGCGGCATCGGTGGCATAGACGACGCCAAGCGCAGCCTCGCCGCGTTCGACGAAGGCCAGGGCCGACCGGACGGAATCGGTCCGGGCGATTTTTGGGTCGACCCTTGGCCATTGCCCGGCCCGCTCCATCGCCTGCCGGAAATACAGGCCGACCGGAACGCTGTCGGGATTGCCGGTGGCGATGCGGCCTTCGCCCGCCAGGGCGGCGATGTCGGTTTGCGGTCCCAACGCCACCTTGCCGGTCTTGCCGTCGGCCGGAGCCACCAGAACCAGGGCGTTGCCGAGAAGGTTGGCGCGGCTGCCGGCGATGACGAGTTTTCTTTCCGCCAGATAATCCATCCACTTGAGGTCGGCGGAGATGAATATCTGTGCCGGGGCTCCCTGCTCGATCTGCTTCGCCAATGTCGACGAGGCGGCATATGACGGCCTGACGCCGTGGCCGGTCGCGGCCTTGAAGGACTGGCCTATTTCGTTCAGCGCGTCGGTCAGCGACGCGGCGGCGAACACCAGCACGTCGTCGGCGCGCGCCGGCGGCGATGCCCACAGAAGCGGGACGGCGACGGCAAGGACGGCGCAAAGCCGGATGCGAAGTTTCAGGTTGCGCCTGCCGTCCGGGGCCATCCCGCAGATCCCCCGGCTCAGGTGTCGAGGAAGCTTCTGAGCTTGCGCGAGCGCGACGGGTGCTTGAGCTTGCGCAGGACCTTGGCCTCGATCTGGCGGATGCGTTCGCGGGTCACGCTGAATTGCTGACCGACCTCTTCCAGGGTGTGGTCGGTATTCATGCCGATGCCGAAGCGCATGCGCAAGACGCGCTCCTCGCGGGCGGTCAAGCTGGCCAGCACGCGGGTGGTGGTTTCGCGCAGATTGGCCTGGATCGCCGCGTCCAGCGGCAGCACCGCGTTCTTGTCCTCGATGAA
>CAJANN010000330.1 GCA_903941095.1 uncultured Rhodospirillaceae bacterium
CATGGGATGATGGCGATGAAGAGCAAGGTGCCCGCCGCCAACAGCCGCGCCGCCAGCCAGAACGCCAGGGCTTTTTCAGGGTCGCTGGGCGAGATGAAGGCGGGCATCCCGGTGTAGCTGAGGGTATGCAGCATGTCGAGCATGGCGACGCCGAGGAAGCTGGCGGCCAGGATCGACAGGTTGCGCGGCCGCTCGCGGTCGTGGGTGTGCCAGCCCACGGCGAAGATCAGCACCGCCACCATCACCGCAAACCCTTCGGTCACCTGGTGGAAGGCCAGGAAGACGGCGGTTTCGCCGAACAGGGTCGATGTCGTGAGGAGGGGGGACAGCAGGAACAGCCCAGTGAACAGGGCAGCCACCCACAGCGCCTTTCGTTCGGGCCTGTCCGGTTCGGGGTTCTGGTGGCGATTGCCTGTCATTACTTATTGCTGCCACAGGGCGGCTGCGCCCGGCCGTGGCCCCCTCCCTGATCGATACGTGCCACTCCAGGCGAAGTATCCTGCCGCTCAACCCTGCCGTCCATAAAACCAAAGGTATAACAGGCACCGGCACCTATGAGAACAACCTAGGCAACATAGGCCCAGATAGACATCGCTCTGGACGATCTGCGGCTTGGCGTAAGTCACCAGCGCCCTTTTGACGTCGAGACGGCGTGCTCCGGCCCGATCACTTGATGCGGTCGGTGGGGCATCGGCCTCGGCGACGAGTTGCGGCGCAGGGTCTCGGGGCGGCGCGCTGATCGCTCTTCCGGCAGAACACGAGTCGCAGTGCCCATCATTCTCGCTCGAGAATGGGGGCTGTGATTGCGCGATTAAGGTTCGGAAATCGGGTGCCTCTTAAATGTCATGTTATTGGCGTATGCAGATGTGTATCTAGTTCTCGCCGCTTGTGGAGTGACAAATAAAGGATGTCTGCAGTTCAATGCCAAGGCATCATTCCGGCGAGCAAACTATTTGCAACATCAATATGGCGAGGTACTGACGATGGGTTCTATAAATTTGACTGGTAACTCTGCCGCCCCGGGCGTAACCGGTGCCGAAATGGCCAAGATCGCCTTGGAAAATGTCGGCCAAGCGTGCGGAGAGACCGATTGCGCTCGCATCTTGTGGGCAGAGACCAACCTTGGGGGCTTGCCCCTATTCGACCTTAGGGACAACACCGTAGGCAACGATCCAGGCATGCCGAAGGACCAACTCCATGTCGTGCCAAAATCGGCGCACCCGGATGCGTCTGGCGATGGTTGGAAGCTGGTTTCGCAATCGACTTCCGCCAGTGACATGAAAGCCACCGTTCTCCCTGGGGATGCGGTTCGGGTCTATGCACCCACGACGGATGGCGGTGTATCTGACACAAAAGTGCATTCGTTCATGATTGTGAGCGTGGACGGTGACAATGTCCAGGTGGTGGATAATTTCAGCGAATCTGGCACGACAATCGTCGAGCACCCACTGAATGATATCGTTAATTATTTCGCGCCTGACGGTCAGTTCGGGGCAGTCACCATCAGCCGCGTCGACGACGTGTGGGTGAATAGCCATGTGGACCAAAGCAACCTGCAAGGAAACGGCTTTGGGGACTTTACCAACGTTCACGCCGATTATTGGCTTGTGTGAAAAAATTTTGGCTCTATTCGCAATTCGTATTGATCTGATGTAGACTGGCGGAAACGCTGGAGACTTGACGCCATGGATCGCAAAGAATTTCAGGATTGGCTGTCGGCCGTGGACACGCTGAGCGAGTCCCAAAAGGCTGAAGCCGGGGAGATCCTGGCGGGGCGCCCTGCTGAGGAAGCCTCGTTGGCGGCGGTTGAGTTGGGTGTCGGTGAGGACCGGCGCTGCCCTCATTGCGGGACGCCCGGAGCGGTGGCCAATGGCAAGGCGCGGGGAATGCAGCGTTACCTCTGCCGTGCCTGCAAGCGGACCTTCGGGGCGCTGACCGGCACGCGGCTGTCTGGCCTGCACCGCAAGGAAGTGTGGCTGACGTTCGGCGAGTGCCTGGCCGATGGCGACACGGTGAAGGCGTCGGCGGAGCGATGTGGTGTTGCCGTGAGCACCGCTTTCCGCTGGCGGCATCGCTTCCTTGCGGCCATCAAGACCACTGCCGGGAAGCTGCGGGGTATCGTCGAGGCCGACGAGACATTCGTCTTGGCCAGCCGCAAGGGCGACCGGGTTTGGAAGCGGGCCAAAGACGGCAAATCCGCCCCCGGTCTGCCGGATCGCACGGCCCGGAAGCGTGGCGGCAAGGCGAAAAAGCGCGGATTGTCCGACGAGCAAGTCCCGATCCTGGTGGCTGCGGATCGGTCCGGTACCACCGTTAGCGCGGTGTTGCCAGTGGTCACGGCTGACGCCATCCGCGCGATCCTGGCACCGGTCCTGGACAAGGACGCCCTGCTGGTCACCGATGGCTGCAACGTTTATCCGCCGTGTGCTGCCACCCTGGGCATCAGCCACGAGGCGCTTAACCAGTCGGCCGGTGAGCGTGTCCGGGGCGAACTCCACATCCAGACCGTCAACAACCGGCATTCCCGCCTCAAGGATTTCCTCCGCGCCCGTCGTGGCATCGCCACCCGCTACCTCGACAGCTACCTGCGATGGTTCCATCTCATCGGACTTCATCCCGACCCGACCCCGCGATACTGCCTCGCCGCAGCAATGGCAGATTGATCGTCAATACGAATTGCGAATAGAGCCAAAATTTTCGTATGAGAGCCGAGCGCTCACGGAGCGGTTTGGCATGATCTACTGTCTGCCTGCTCACCCTGCCCGTGGCCCTGGGGCCGTCATAGACCGCGGTTTCCGGCCCAGCCCGAAGTGGAAGTTTCCCGACGACAGCCCCTACTATCGGGACGAATTGTGGGAGGACGATCCATCGACCATCCACCCGCTTGAGGTCAGGGTTTCGCACTACCGCCCCGAACTCACCCCC
>CAJANN010000331.1 GCA_903941095.1 uncultured Rhodospirillaceae bacterium
CAACGATGGCGATGCCGCTGCCACCTGGGCGCTAGAAATGGCGTTTCACGCTGGCAAGGCGACGCCGGAGCTGATGCTTGCCGCTGGCGGGCGGATCGCCCCTTGGTTCGCCAGCGTCACCTTCGGCGGTCGTGATCTGAAGACGGTTTATATCGGCAGTCTGCGGGGAACCAGAATCCCCTTCTTCCGGTCACCGGTGGCCGGATTGCCGATGGTGCATTGGTAAGGGGGAATCCCCGATAATAACGACAGAGGGAGGAATGGATAAATGACGATCAAATTGCGGGGTGCAGCGGCCGGATTGGCTTTTCTCGGCAGTATCGGGGCCGCTCAGGCGCAGATTTCCGACGGCGTTGTGAAGGTCGGCGTGCTGACCGACCTCTCTGGCATCTATTCGCAGATCGCTGGTGAGGGATCGGTGGCGGCAGCACGGCTGGCTATCGATGACTGCCTTAAGGCCGAATGCACCGGGATGAAGATTGAACTTCTCTCCGCCGACCACCAGAACAAGGCCGACATCGCCTCCTCCAAGGCAAGGGAGTGGCTCGACGTCCAGAAGGTCGACGCCCTGGTGGACAACGTCAACGCCTCGGTCCAGTTGGCCATTCATACCCTGGTCAAGGAAGTCAACAGTGTGGCATTGACGCCGGGCGGCACCTCACGTTTGACCAATGAGAACTGTGCGCCGGAGAACGCGGTGCAATGGATGTGGGATACCTATTCCCAAGTGGCCGGCGTGGCGGAAGCCCTTACTACTCCCGGTTCCACCTGGTACTTCCTGACCGCCGACTACGCCTTCGGCCACCAGTTGGAGAAGGACGCCACCGCCATCATCCAGGCCAAGGGCGGCAAGATTCAAGGTGCGTTGCGTCATCCCTTCAACAACGCCGATTTCTCGTCCTTCCTATTGCAGGCGCAGGCGTCGGGCGCCAACGTCATCGCCTTGGCCAATGCCGGCGCGGACTCCACCAATTCCATCAAGCAGGCCAAAGAGTTCGGCTTCGGCGACAAGCAGAAGATGGTCGCCTTCTTGCTGATGCTGCCCGACATTCATGCCCTGGGTCTGGACGTGGCCAAGAACACCATCCTGACCGAGGGCTTCTACTGGGACGTGGATGACGGCACCCGCGCCTTCTCCAAACGGTTCGAGGCGATCTACAAGAAGGGCAAGCCGTCCCAGATCCATGCCGGCGTCTATTCCTCGGTGCGGCATTATCTGAAGGCCGTGGCATTCGGCAAGACCGACAACCCCAAGGCGGTGATCCGCAAGATGCATGAGCTGCCCATTTCCGACGATGTGGTTCGCAACCCCAGGCTGCGCCCGGATGGCCGCATGGTCCACGACACCTATCTGCTGCGGGTGAAGACCCCGGCTGAAAGCAAGGGTCCTTACGACTACTATCAAGTCCTTGAGGTCATACCCGGCGACAAGGCCTTCAAGCCGCTGAAGGACAGCCTCTGCGCCGACCTGAAGAAGTAAAACCACCCGACCTATGCAGGGGGCGGAGGCCAGAATGCGTCCGCCCCTTGAACCGACGATCATGGCTCGGCATCGACCAGGGAGAGGTGCGGCATGACTGGCGACTTCATCATCGAGACCAGTGGCTTGACCAAGGAGTTCAAGGGGTTCTATGCCGTCGCGGACGTGGATCTGCGGGTCAGGCGGCATTCTATCCACGCGTTGATTGGGCCGAACGGGGCCGGCAAGACCACCTGCTTCAACCTGTTGACCAAGTTTCTGAGCCCAAGCGCCGGCAAGATCTGGTTCAACGGCAAGGACATCACCCAGGCCAAGCCGGCGGCTATCGCCCGTCAGGGAATGGTCCGCTCATTCCAGATCTCTGCGGTGTTCGGCCATTTGACCGTGCTGGAAAATGTCCGTGTCGCGTTGCAGAGGGTGGAAGGGACCTCGTTTCATTTCTGGCGGGCCGGAACCAGCCTTGAGCATCTGAACGCGCGGGCCGAGGAACTGATCGGGGCGGTGGGCATCGCCGAATACCGCGATATTCCGGCGGGAGAACTGTCCTATGGCCGGAAGAGGGCGCTGGAGATAGCCACCACGCTGGCGCTGGACCCGGAGATGCTGCTGCTGGACGAACCCATGGCCGGCATGGGCACCGAGGACATCAAGCGCACCGCCGAGTTGATCAAGCGGGTGTCTGCCAATCGCACAATCTTGATGGTGGAACACAATCTCTCGGTGGTGGCCGATCTATCGGACACCATCACGGTGCTGAAGCTGGGCCGCGTCCTGACCGAGGGCAGTTACGCCGAGATTTCCGACAATCCCGAGGTGGTCGAGGCTTATATGGGCTCCGGCCATGGAGCCGAAGGCCATGGCTGAGACCGACATCCTGCTTTCGGTGAAGGATCTGCACGCCTTCTACGGCGAGTCCCATGTGTTGCATGGCATGACCTTCGATGTTCCTCGCGGTGAGGTGGTGACCCTGCTTGGCCGCAACGGCGTGGGCAAGACCACCACCATGCGGTCGATCATGGGCATCGTCGCCAACCGCAAAGGCTCGATCCGCCACGAAGGGATGGAGATGGTGGGGCTGGCATCCAACAAGATCGCCCGGCAGGGCATCGCATATTGTCCCGAGGAACGTGGCATCTTCTCGTCCCTTTCGGTGGGTGAGAACATGCTGCTGCCGCCGGTGATCAAGCCGGGTGGACTCGGGCTTGACGATATCTATGCCTTGTTTCCCCGCCTGCTGGAGCGCACCGGCAGTCAGGGCACCAAACTGTCGGGTGGTGAGCAGCAGATGCTGGCTATTGCCCGCATCCTGCGCACCGGCGCCAAGCTGCTGCTCTTGGACGAACCCACCGAGGGACTGGCCCCGGTCATCGTCCAGCAGATCGGTGACATCATCCGGGCTCTCCGGGCCAAGGGCTTCACCATCTTGTTGGTGGAACAGAATTTTCACTTCGCCGCCACTGTCGCCGATCGCCATTACGTGGTCGAGCATGGGCAGGTGATCGACATGATCCGCAACGAGGATCTGGCTGCGAATATGAACAAGCTCAAGACCTATCTGGGGGTATGAGGGGCATGACCACCATTCTTGGCATACCGATCCAGGCTCTGTTCGGCCAACTTCTGCTGGGGCTGATCAACGGTGCCTTCTACGCCATGCTCAGTCTGGGGCTGGCACTGATTTTCGGGCTGCTCAACATCGTCAATTTCAGCCATGGCGCGCTCTACATGATGGGAGCCTTCGTCGCCTGGCTGTTGCTGAACGAGATGGGGCTAGACTATTGGACCGCCTTGATCGTCGCTCCCATCGTCGTCGCCTTGTTCGGCATGGTCCTGGAGCGGACCATGCTTTGCCGGCTCTATAAGCTCGACAATCTCTATGGCCTGCTGCTCACCTTCGGCTTGGCACTGATCATCGAGGGCGTCTTCCGCCAGCTTTACGGCATTTCCGGCATGCCCTACGCGGTGCCATCGGCTCTGGCCGGCGGCTGGAACCTGGGTTTCATGTATCTTCCAATCTATCGCGGCTGGGTGGTGCTGGCCTCGGTCGTGCTGTGCCTCGGGTCGTGGCTGCTGATTGAAAAAACCAAGCTGGGCGCCTATTTGCGCGCAGGTACCGAAAACGCCACACTGGTCCAGGCCTTCGGCATCAACGTCCCATTGATGATCACCCTGACCTACGGTTTCGGCGTGGGGCTGGCCGCCATCGCCGGGGTTCTGGCCGCTCCCATCTACTCAGTCAATCCGCTAATGGGGTCAAACCTGATCATCGTGGTGTTCGCCGTGGTTGTGATCGGCGGGATGGGCTCCATCATGGGCGCCATCGTCACCGGCTATCTCCTGGGATTGGTGGAGGGACTGACCAAGGTGTTCTACCCGGAAGCCGCCAGCACCGTGATCTTCGTGCTGATGGGCATCGTGCTCCTGATCAAGCCTGCCGGCCTGTTCGGAAAAGGAAACTGACGCCATGACCTCGGTATATCCGCCATCGATCAAACCTTCCCCGCAGCGCCTGCTGATTCTTTGCCTGCTGGCTCTGTTCATCGCGGCACCCTTCGCGGTTTATCCGGTGTTCCTGATGAAGGGGTTGTGCTTTGCACTGTTCGCGGCCGCCTTCAACCTGCTGCTGGGGTATGTGGGGCTGTTGTCGTTCGGCCATGCCATGTTCTTCGGTTTCTCCGCCTATATCACTACCCATGCCGCCAAGGAATGGGGGTGGACTCCGGAAACCGCCATCCTACTGGGGGTTCTGACGGCCGGCGTGATGGGTGTGGTCACCGGCTGGCTGGCCATCCGCCGTTCCGGCATCTACTTCGCCATGGTGACCCTCGCCTTCTCGCAGATGATGTTCTTCGTGGCCCTGCAGGCCCCCTTCACCCATGGCGAGGACGGGATTCAGGGTGTGCCGCGCGGTCACCTGTTTGGCCTGTTCGACCTCGGCGACAATGTGGTCATGTACTACTTTGTCCTGGCCGTTTTCACTGGGTCCCTGATGCTGATCCATCGCATCGTCACCTCGCCCTTCGGCCAGGTGCTGAAGGCCATTCGCGACAACGAACCGCGCGCCATCAGCCTGGGCTACGAAGTGGAGCGCTACAAACTTCTGGCCTTCACCCTGTCGGCGGCATTGTCGGGTCTGGCCGGGTCATTGAAGGCGCTGGTGTTCCAACTGGTGTCGCTGACCGACGTGCATTGGCACATGTCGGGCGAGGTTGTGCTGATGCCTCTGCTGGGCGGTGTCGGTACCGTGTTCGGGCCGGCCATGGGTGCCTTCATGATCGTGGCGATTCAGGACTACTTCTCGGAGGCCGGATCATGGGTGACCATCATCCAGGGAGTCATCTTCGTGGTCTGCGTCCTGTTGTTTCGCAATGGCGTGCTCGGCGTGTTGGCTCCTGCCCTGAAGAAACGCGGAATCATGGTTTAGGGAGAAGGCGGAATGTACAGGGATATCCTGGTCCATCTGGACGGCGGCCCGCGTGACGCCCTTCTGGTCAATGTGGCGAGGGCGTTGGCGGAACGCCATGCCGGTCGCCTGACTGGCCTGTTCGCCCGGCGCAGCTCGGAAGAGCTGGAGGCAGCAGCCAATGCCTCGGAAGCCGCCTTCACCAAGGCGACCAGAGACGGTAGCATTCGGGTCCGCTGGAAACGGCTGCCCTCTGGATCGCCATTCGACATTATCGCCGAGATGGCGGCCAGTGCCCGTTTCTACGATCTGGTGGTGATGGGACAGCATCACGAAGACAAACCCTCCCCCGCCGATCTGGGTGAACAGGTGATCCTGCAATCCGGCCGTCCGGTTCTGGTCATTCCGGCGGTGGGGGAATACCCCACCATCGGCACCAATGTTCTGGTCGCCTGGAACGGCGGTCGTGAGGCATCTCGCGCCATGCACGACGCCCTGCCGCTGCTTGCAAAAGCAGCTTCGGTCGGCGTGTTGACAGTGTTGGCTTCGGACCAGAAGAGAAATGAGCACGGTCTGTCCGGAACCAAGATCCTGGACCATCTCGCCGTCCACGGCATCACCATTTCACGGGAGATCCTGGTCAAGCAGGAGATCGGTGTGATGGACCTGATCCTATCGCGCAGTTTCGAACTGGGCGCCGATTTACTCGTCATGGGAGCCCATGGTGGCTCTCACCTGACGTTATCGCGGGGGGCTGGAACGCAGCACGTCATTGATCACATGACCCTGCCAGTCTTGTTCTCGCAGTGATACCGGAGGGGTGGCTATGAGGGGGATCAGGTCTTCGCCACAGGATCACTATCGTTTAAGGCCTGCATTCCGGCACTGGCGAAGGCAACCATATAAAGGTAAAGCGCATCCAAATCGCTGCCACTGACTCGTCCCTCCGACAGACCCTCAACTCTTTCTGTTCGAGCCAGGCCCAGCATCATGCTGCCGAGGAAAAAGTTGAATCCATGGACTACCGCGGCCTCGCTTGCTTCAGGCAATAAGCGCTGAAAAGCGGCAACAAAGCGTTTGGCAATGGGATTGAAGAGCTTCAGTGCCTCAATGGCCTGCGGATGCGCTGCGTTAGAGGTCTGAGCAACTAACCGGGCATAGGCCTGGGCTTCCTGGTTTCGGCAGAGATCGAAAAAAGGTGTCAGAAATGCCTCGATCAGCCCGCGCACAGTTGCGCCGCCAGGGGCATTCTCGCACTCGCCAAGCAATCTGAGCCGCTCTGCACCCAGCGCTTCGACACGCCTGCTGAACACCGCCTCCCACAACCCAAGCTTTGAACCGAAATGGTAGCTGATGATCGACTTTTGCAGCTTTGCAGTCGAGGTAATCTCGCTTACGGACACCCCATCATAGCCGCGCAGCGAAAAAAGCTGCTCGGCCACATCCATGATACGGGTTCGTGTGTCGTCGCTGCTCATTAACATCAATCCTGAAAATTGGTGCAGAGGCTTGCTGAAACTTGGCCGGATCCTCGCTCCAATCTGAGTGCCAGATCATCGGAGGCTAGTGCTACCTGTGTGACTTACTGGAGGTCGCGCCCGCTCGTCAATTGGCATCGCACATGACACTTGGAGGGGTTCCTTCAAGATCCAAAGCAACAATTTATAGCTGAGACGGCGCCAATTCATGCGCCATCCCTTGATCTGCCGCGCACATCCAGAACGAACGGGCGTTTCGGTGAGACTTGGAACGAACGAGCGTTCCATGCTAGGTTCTGCATCCTGAAGCCACCTGCCGTGCCCATGGCCGCGCGGACGGTGCCTGAGTGGGTCGGAGCGAGGAATGAAATACAAGCTGTCGCGCCGTTTAGACTGAACTTCCCGCTTCGAAGGAGCGCAACCCATTGATATGGCTACACTCTTCGTTCGGGGCCATATGCGCTACTGGGTACATTCGTCGAGCGACTCGATTTCACCCAGAGGTAATC
>CAJANN010000332.1 GCA_903941095.1 uncultured Rhodospirillaceae bacterium
ACCGACACGGTCTGGCTGACCGCGACCCGGTTGGCCTGATCCAGGGCGCTGACCTCGGTGGACATCTTCAGGCTCAGGCGGCCGGAATCGATGACCACCGGGGTGAAGGACAGCAGCACGCCGAACGGCTTGAACTCGACGCTGATCTGTCCCTGGCTGTCGGAAACCGGAATGGGGATCTCGCCGCCGGCCACCATGTTGGCGGTCTCGCCCGAAACGGCGGTCAGGTTGGGTTCCACCAGGGTCTTGACCAGCCCCTGGTTCTCCAGCAGCGACAGGTTGGCCGACAGCGCCCCGATGCCGGTGATGGTGGCGGTGCCGAACAGGTTGGTCTTGTCGATGAAGCCGGTGGCGGCGTTGGTGACCAGCGAGCCGAACGAGCGGCTGGCGTTCAGCCCGACCCCCAGTTCCTTCAGCACCGTTTTCTGCACTTCGGCGACCTTGACGTGCAGCAGGACCTGCTGGTCGCTGCTGACCTTCAGCAGGTTGATCAGGTTGGCGTCGGCCTGGACGAAGCGGCGGGCGATGGCCCGCGCCGTGGCGGCAGAGGCGTCGCTTTTGACCGAGCCGCTGAGATAGACGCTGTCGCCCACCGCCGAGGCCTGCAGCCTGGGCTCGTCGGGCAGCACCGCCCGCAGGGCTTCGCTCAGCGCGGCATGGTCGACATGGACCGCCACGTCGATGCGCCGCAGCACCGCGCCGGTCCGGTCCAGCAGCACGATGCTGGTCTGGCCGACGCCGCGTCCGACCACGTGGACCTGGGTCCGCGACCGCACCACCACGTCGGCGATGTCGGGATTGCCGACCATCACGTCCTTGATTTCGGCGGGCAGGCTGACGTCGACGGTCTTGTGCAGGGCCACCCGCAGCGGCTCGGCGGGGATGGCGGCCAGGGCGGCTGCCTGGACCCTGGCGCGCGGCGCGGCCTGGGGCGGGGGCGGTTCGGGGATGGTTTCGGCCAGGGCCAGCGAGGGCAGCAGGACCGCCAGCAGGGCAAGACGGAGCATGGTCTATCTCCCGAACATCTGGGCGGTGATCTGCCCGGCGCGGTTGACCGTCACCTGGGCGCCGGACTGGGCCGGGGCCGTCCGCGCCCGGGCGCCCTGCATGGCCTTCAGGGCCTGGCTGGCTTCGGTGTCGGCGACGAAGGACGGGGCCGGCACGGAAGCATCGCCGGTTTCCAGTCCGCGCAAGGCCAGCGACAGGCTGCCCAGCATGGCGGCGGCGGCCAGGGTCTGCGCCTGCCGGGACGTGACTTCCAGGGTGGCGGTCTTGCCTTCGACGGCGCCGCCGTCACGGCTGCGGGTGGTGCTCTGGTCGATGGCCAGCACCTTGACGCCGCTCAGCACGGTTTCCGCCGCATAGCGCACCAGCGGACCGGACTGGGGAACGGCGCCGCCGGCGGTGCGGACCAGATCGGCGGCCAGCATCACGTCGACCCGGTCGCCGGGGGTGACGAAACCGGCGGCGGCGCTGGTGTTGGTGATGGCGATGCTGACGGCGCGCATGTCGGCGCCCAGCATGCCGGCCAGCATGCCGGCACTGTTGCGGCGGACGGATTGGGCGGTGACGGGTTCGCCTTCCGACAGGTCGCGGCGGCTGATCTGCCCCGCGAAGCGGGCGCGCACGTCCTCGCCGTCGCGGCGGGTGGTCAGTCTGGCCGCCGTCGCCGCCGGCCAGGAATCGAAACGCAGGTCGTCGGCCTGGATCACCGTGCCCGGCGGCAGGTCGCGGGCGGCCACCAGAACCTGGGCCAGGGGCTGCGGCGCGGGAATTGCGGCGCCATGCTGTGCGTCGACCCAATGGCGGGCCAGATATGCGGTGGTTCCGGCGGCCAGAACCGCCACGGCGGCCAGGGTCAGGCGGGTCGGTCTCATGACAGCCCCCAGGGAAGAAGGGCCACGGCCCACCAGTCCAGTCCGGCGGCGGCGATGGCGATGCCATAAGGAATTCTGGCCCGGCGGCCTTGCGTCAGCAGCATGATCAGGGCCAGCCCGCCGCCGGTCAGGGCCATCACCAGCACGAAGCGCGGCAACGGGGCGAAGCCCAGCCACAATGCCGCCGTCGCCGCCAGCTTGGCATCGCCGCCGCCCCAGGCCCGCACCGCGAACAGTCCGGCCGCCACGCCCAGCCCGGCTGCTCCGGCGGCCAGATGCCAGGCCATCTGGCCGGCGCTCATGCCGGCCGCCCAGGCGGCAATGGGGAAGGCGGCCATCAGGACCAGCGGGATGGCGTTGGGGATGGTGCGGCTGCGCAGGTCGGTCAGGGCCGCCGTCGCCAGGGCCAGGGCGAACACCGCTCCGCAGGCTTGCAAGATGACGGTGTCGGTCGCGGGGGGCAGCATGATGGTCTCTCCGGCAGCTTCTGGTGGGCATGATGGTCCGCATGCGAATCGGCTTCTATGAATGCCCCCACAAAGCGCGACATTTCCGGGGAGGACGGTCAGCGGGGCAGGTATGTCCGGGCGGTCAGGCGGGCGCTGCCCTGGGGCAGAATGCCGGGCAGCAGGGTGGCGAAGTCGGTGCTGGCGGCGATGGCGATGCTTTGCGGGTCCAGGGTGGCGTCCACCTGCACGCCGGCGGCGGACGCTCCGGCCAGAGCCAGGAGCGAGCGGGTCCGGGCGGTGATGAAGTCCACCGACGGCGCGTCTTCGGCCAGTGCGGTGCGGGCGGCTTCCTCGACGGCGAATTGCAGGGTCTGGCGCAGCCACATGGCCCGGCCGAATTCCAGGACGGCCACCAGCAGCACCAGCAAAAGCGGCAGCAGCAGGGCGAATTCGACGGCTGCGGCGCCTTGGCGATCGCGGTCAAGCCTTGCGTTCATCTTCGGCCCCCCCCCGGGAAAGACCGAAGGCGCTCCACGCGGGGGCATGGAGCGCCTTTGGCGGGTTCGGCTGCTTCCGGTCAGTTCAGGGCGTTCTTCACGTCGCCGAACTTGGTGGTCAGGCTGGTGCCGATGCCGCTGACGGCGGTGATGATGACCACGGCGATCAGGGCGGCGATCAGACCGTATTCGATGGCGGTGGCGCCGTCTTCGTTGCCGACGAACTGGCGGAGATGGCAGCGGATGCAGGTCAACATGGCGGAACTCCCTTGGTGGCGGCGGCGCGGCGCCGCGTGATGATGGTCTTGTCCGAGCGCCGGTTCGGTCTGTGTCGTTCGCTCATGGGGGGATATTGCTCCGGCCGGCCGTGGGGTTCTGTGAGGCGTGCCACAAAAGGCGAAATTTTTGAAAGAACGCCGTTCCGGCCGTGTGGTAGATTCGCTCCATGAGCCTGAAACGCCCCAACCGCTCCGACCTGCTGGCCCGCACCCCGATGTTCCAGGGGGTTCCCGCCGAGCGCCCGGAGGCGCTGGCCGCCCGGGCCGGAATGGTGAAGCTGGCGGCCCGCGAGCTGTTGTTTTCCAAGGGCGACCGTGGTGACCGGCTGTATCTGGTCACCGCCGGCATGATCCGGGTGGGGGTGGTGTCGGCCGACGGGCGCGAGGTCAGCTACGGACTGATCGGGCCGGGCCACCTTTTCGGCGAGATCGCCGTGCTCGACAACGGCCCGCGCACCGCCGACGCTTCCGCCCTGGACCCCAGCGAGTTGCTGGCGTTCGAGCGCCGCGACGTCCTGGCCCTGCTGGAACAGACGCCGGAATGCGCTCTGCGCCTGATCTCCATCCTGTGCCAGCGTATCCGCCATGCCGATCAGCTGCTGGAAGACATCTTCTTCCTCAGCCTGCCCGGCCGCCTGGCCCGGCAGTTGCTGGCCCTGGGCGACAGTATCGGCCATCAGCCGGTTTCCGGCGATCCCGTCACCATCCGCATGTCGCAGCAGGCGGTGGCCGACCATATGGGGATCAGCCGCGAAAGCGTGAACAAGGTGCTGTCGAAATGGGAACAATGCGGCCTGGTCAGCCTGTGGCGCGGCCAGATCACCATTCGTGACCGCACCGGCCTGGACCGCCTGCTGACCGGGGAATGAGCCCGCTTTCCGGGCGGTGTGTGAAGCGTGCCACAGACGCCGGAGCGTGGCCGGGACATCATGGCGGCCGAACGGATCCGGGGGTGGTCATGGATTGCGGCGGTCATGGATTGCGCAGCATCGAGCTGTTTCAGGGACTGTCTTGCGAGGCCGTCGCCGAGATCGAGGCGCAATGCGCCTGGCTGGAGGTCGAAGCCGGTCAGCCGGTTTTCGACAAGGACAGCGACACCCAGGACGTCTATTTCGTGGTGGCGGGCAGCGTGCGCATCCTGACCCCCGGCGCGGACGATCAGGACGTGGCCTTGGCCGATATTCCGGCGGGAAACTATTTCGGCGAACTGGCCGCCATCGACGGGATGCGCCGCTCGGCCCGCGTCATCGCCGCCAGCCCCGCCGTGCTGGCCCAGTTGCCGTCGCCGGATTTCCTGATCCTGATGCGGCGTCATCCCGACGTGGCGATGCGGGTTCTGGGCCGGCTGTCGCGGGTGATCCGCAGTCTGGACAGCCGCGTTACCGATCTTTCCACCAAGACCGACCGGCAGCGGGTTTACGGCCAGCTGCTGCAGCTGGCCCATCCAGACCCGGGCAACCCCGACCGCTGGCTGATTCCCGACCTGCCCAATCACCGCGAAATCGCCGCCTGGACCGGAACCAGCCGCGAGACCGTCGCCCAGGCCATCGGCGAACTGGCGCGGCAGGGTATCGTCCGCCGCAAGGGAATGGGCCTGCTGATCCCTTACTGGCGGCGCCTGCAGTCCCTGGCGGACCCGGCGCCCGGCGACGGGAAGCAGGCCGGATGACCGCAAGCCCGGGGCCGCACGAATTCTCGGCCCGCGTTGGAAAAACAAGGCGCCGGCCCCGATCGGGCTAGGAGGAGCCGGCCGGCCGGCGCTGCTTCAGGAAGGCGGCGAAGTCGTCGGCCGGCATCGGCTTGCCCAGCAGGTATCCCTGCAGGATCTGGCAGCCGGCATCCCGCAGGAAGTCCTGCTGTTCCCGGGTTTCCACGCCTTCGGCGATCACTTCCAGTCCCAGGGCGTGGGCCATGCGGATGATCGCCAGGACCAGGGCGTCGTCTTGCGCGATCTCGCCGATGCCGCGGACGAAGGACTGATCGATCTTCAGGGTGGTGAACGGATATTTGCGCAGGTAGCTCAGCGCCGAATAGCCGGTTCCGAAGTCGTCGATGGACAGTTTCGCGCCGGTTTCCCGCAAGGCGGCCATGAAGGCGGCCACGGTCGGATTGTCTCCGACCACGGTCCGCTCGGTGATTTCGATCTCCAGGCAATGGGGTGGCAGTCTGGCGGCGGCCAGACAGGACCCGACGGTTTCCAGGAATGTCGGGTCGGCGCATTGGGCCGCGGCCACGTTGACGGCCATGACAAAATCGCTGCCGGCCAGCTTGCGGAAGTGTGCCCCGTCGGCACAGGCGGCGGCCAGGATCTTGCGCCCCATCGCCACGATCAGCCCATTGGATTCGGCCAGGGGAATGAACTTGTCCGGCGGTACCGTCCCGCGGCTGGGATTGAACCAGCGGGCCAGGGCTTCCGCCCCGATGACGCGTCCCGACCGGGCGTTGACCAGCGGCTGGTAGAAGACCCTGATCTGGTCGTCGCTGTTCATCGCCTGCCGGAGTTCGGCATCCAGCGCATGGCGGGCAACCGCCTCGTCGTCCATGTCCCGCGTGAAGATCCGATAGATGTTTCCGCCCTTGTCCTTGGCGCGGACCGAGGCGGCATGGGCGTTGCGCACCAGTTCCTGCGGTTCTTCGCCGTCGCGCGGGTGGAAGGCCATGCCGATCCGCGCCGTCAGATAGGTTTCCTTTTCCGTCGGCATGTATGCCGACGCGCAGGCGTCCAGAATGGCCCTGGCCAGCGATTCGGCTTCGGCCATCAGCATGAAGCGGTTGCTGACGATCAGGAACTCGTCACCCCCCATCCGGGCCAGGATGTCGGAGGGCTCGCTCAGCTGGCGCAGGCGCTGAGCCGTTTCGACCAGGACCTTGTCGCCGCCCTGATGGCCCAAGGCATCGTTGACGCGATTCAGTCCGTCGAGGTTGACATAGAGCAGGGCGACCATCGTGCCGTTGCGGCGTGCCTCGGCGATCAGCTGGGACAGCCGTTCCATCGCGACGACGCGCTTGGGCAGTCCGGTCAGCATGTCGTGCGTCGTCAGCTGCAGGATTTTTTCCTCGGCGGCCTTGCGGTAGCTCAGGTCGGTGAACTGGGCGACGTAATGGCTGGTCTGCCCGTTCCGATGAACGGCGTTGATGGTCAGGAATTCGGGATAGATGCGGCCGTCCTTGCTGCGGTTCCAGATTTCGCCCTGCCACTGGCCGTCGCTTTCAAGCCTGTCCCACATCCGGGCATAGAAGGCGGCATCCTGAACCCCCGATTTCAGGATCGAGGTGGTCTTGCCGATGACTTCGCTCCGTTCGTAGCCGGTGATGCGGCAGAAGGCATCGTTGACGGACAGGATGCTTCCGTCTTTCGTCGAAACCAGAATTCCCTCGGCACTGGCCTCGAACACCGTTGCCGCCAGCCGCAATTCCTGCTCCAGGATTTCCCGGCGGCGGATGTCGTTTCCAAGGGCGGCGTTCGCCGCCGCCAGATCGCGGTTGCGTTCGGCCAGAGCGGTGACCAGCCTGTTCAGGGAAACCGACAGGATATGGGCTTCGCTTTGCCCTTCGGCGATGGGGATTTCCGCCACCCCTTCATCGGTCCGGATCCGGTCGGCGACGGCGGCGATTTCCGTCAGCGGCCGGGTGGTGCGGCCAAGGGCGGCCCACAGCCACACCGCCGCCCCGAAGGCGACCATCACTCCGACAAGCATGACCTGATTGCGAAACAGCACCGCATCGGCAAAGGCTTCATCCACGGGCTGGTGGACCAGGATGATCCAGCCCAGGCCGGGCGAGCCCATCGTGCCCTTGGCCCGGGCATAGCCGGTCAGGTGGCTGGTACCGTCGGGCCAGGTCTCGACCGTCCATCCGTGCGCCCCGTGCATGGCCGAGGCCACGCTGGGAACCGAGGAGACATCCGGCCAGGACGTCACTTCCCCGGTGCCGAGAACGGTCTTGCCTTCGTGGTTGAGCACCAGAACGCCGGTCTGGTTGCGCTGCTGCAGGGGCGCCAGGCTCATTTCCCTGATCTCGCGCGACCAGTCCCAGCTCAGATGGCCGCAAAGGACGCCCAGGAACGTACCATCCGCCGCGATCAGCGGCGCGGCAACGTCAAGCAGACGCAACGGCAGGGGATCCTTGGGGTCGCGGGGGATCAGCTTGGCCAGCAGAAAAGCGTCATGGACGTCGCCCAGGAACGGTCCCTTGCGGCCTTCGAGGAACCAGCTGCGCTGGGCGACGCTGCGTCCTTCCAGCATTCCCCCGGTCCCGGCCAGGATATTGCCTTCGGTGTCGGTAAAGCCGATCCAGGCATAGTTGGGATAGCTGTCCTTCAGGTTCTCCAGCAATTGCCGCTTGCGCGCCAGGGGCGCCTTGGAATCGACGATTTCCGCCATGTCGGCGAATACCTGGATTTCCCGCCAGCGTTCGTACAGGCCGGTATCCATGTGGGCGGTCATCTGGAGGGCGGTTTCGGACAGCAGCAGTCCCTTGTCCGCCTGCATGTGGGCAACCGAACGCGAGCCGACGAAGTAACTGATGCCGATGACCGCCGGCAACAGAAAGGCCGCGATCAGCAAGGCCAGATGAGCGCGAAGGGATCGGCGAGGATCAAGGGTGGCCGACAGCATATATTTTCCCCACCTCCGGATTTCTCCAGGCTGCCCCCCAGCCTGACGCCAATCCGAAGAAATATATCGGCGTACTTATAAACAGGTCTGAAACATGCGTCAAATCAGTGCAGCCCAGGGCCAGGGCTCCGAATCCAGGTTAAGAAGTGGCTAATTTCCCCTGGTACATACTCGTCATGCCCGCGCAGGCGGGCATCCATACGACGGTTGGGCGAGACGCAGCTGCGACTCATGAAAACACCA
>CAJANN010000333.1 GCA_903941095.1 uncultured Rhodospirillaceae bacterium
ATCCTGCGTCGCGAAGCCGGTGGTCCTGCCGTATTTGAGAACGAGACCGACACCCAACCAGGTTCGCTGATGACTCGGATCAAACCGAATCTGCTCGCCATGCCGGTGGTCAAGTACAGCCCGGATAGTTATCCGGCCGCCAATTGGCTCTATGGCCTATTGACCGCGCGGAGTGTCTTTCTCGATCCGCAGTGGGATAGGCTGCGCGCGCCAAGCCCGCCCGGCTACGAACTGGGGGTTATCCCGTCGGGGCTCAACCTGCCTTGGCTGGCGCTGGAACTTAAGCATGACGGCGCGCCGGAAGGTGCGCCGGCCGATTATCGCAGCGAACGTTATGGCGATTGGGTCGCGCATGTACGAACCGCACTGCCCCAGGTGGTCGATATCGATGTGCGTGAGCGTGAAGACGACCACCATGCCAATTTTTACGTCAGTTGTCGCGGCGATTTCAAGGTGACGTCCGCCGGTTTGTCCGATGGCACCATGCGTATCCTCACGCTAACCTTGCTGCCTTACCTGCGAAATCCGCCACGCATCCTGGTCACCGAGGAACCTGAAAACGGCATTCACCCGCGTGCCATCGAGGCGGTATTGCAGTCGCTCTCGTCGATGTACGACAGCCAAGTCTGGGTTTCTTCCCATTCGCCAGTCGTGCTCTCCCGAGTCAAGCTAGAGCAACTGCTGTGCGCCCGTCTTAACAGTCAGGGCGCGGTGGAAATGGTGTCGGGCACCAAGCATCCGCGCCTGCAAGAGTGGCAAGGTGGCATCGATCTCGGCAGTCTGTTCGCGGCCGGGGTGCTCGGATGACAACCCAGCGCCCATGTGCCATGCTGGTGGCCGATAGCAATATGGCCGCCGCCTTTTCCGGCTACTTCAACCGTGAGCGATGGCACTTGAGCCTTGGTTGCGCACCGTTTGACTTCAATCCGGAGATTGGTGGTGATCTGATTGTCGATGAGGGGGGTAACGACCCCGGTGTCTACACCAAGGGCCACGAATTGCTGCGCCCCTACCAACTCACTCATCGCCGCGCCCTCGTCGTGCTTGATTGCGAATGGGGCGGTTCGCCCGGTAAGGCCGCTATCGAGCAACACATCACAGACAACTTGATCAAGAGCGGCTGGAAAGCAGACGCGGTCAAGGTCATCGCCATCGAGCCGGAACTGGAAATCTGGCTGTGGCAGGACAAGCCCCAAGTGGCCGAGGCCCTGCGCTACCGGGGGGTGGAACCTTTGTGGCAATGGCTGGAGCGAAGCGGCTGGTGGCCGCCGGGTGTAGCCAAGCCGCCTCGCCCCAAGGAAGCCGCGGAATGGGTGCTCAAGCAGACCCGCCAACCCCGTTCATGCGCGATCTATGAGGACCTTGCCCGGGGAATCTCGGCCAAGGGTTGTACGGACACCGCATTCGCCGATCTGCATCAGACCCTCTGCGCCTGGTTCCCGGCGAGGGTGGCGGCATGAAGTTCGCAAGTTTCAAGAATGCCCGTGTGGTGCGGTCCAGTTGGCTGGAAGAAGGCGGGCGGCGACTCGATTGCAATCCGTATATGTCGGGGGCGTTGGAGGCGAGGGATACCTTACGACGGTTGAAGGCTCGCAAAGATCCGCTGAGGACGGTTACCGCCGGCTACTCGGGCGGCATCTACAACGGCCCTATGTTTAGACGCAATTATGTGGACTCCCCTGAACACGGG
>CAJANN010000334.1 GCA_903941095.1 uncultured Rhodospirillaceae bacterium
CACCAGCCCCCTTTCGGCACGAGTAATGGCGGTGTACAGCCAGCGGCGGCGATCCTGTTCGGTGCGGCCCAGACCGTCGTCCCAGACGACGACGTTCTCCCAACTGGAGCCCTGGGCCTTGTGACAGGTGATGGCCCAGCCGAAGGTGGCCTCGGTCAGCAGGCGTTTATTCTTCCAGTCGCGGTCGTGGCGATGGGCATCGAGAGCGACATGGTCCTCGAAGTGGCCCTTATAGATAAGGAGACGGCCGGGCTTGCCGTTGGTCCCCGGATGCCCGACCGGCTTGCCGTCCTCGTCGATGCCCACCGCCGAGAAATACAGGCTGCCCTCGTCGACGATGTCGGAAAGCGATACGAACATGCCGTTGATCAGGCCGAGATCGTTCTGGTTCTTAAGGCAGATGATTTTCTCGTCGGGGCCGGTGGGCAGGTACGATCCACCGAACCCGGCGGCGCGACGGAGCGCGTTGTTCAACTGGAACCGGGTGGCGTTACGGCCGCAGATGACCTGTCCGCCGCGCAATGCCTGCGGCGGGGTGACGTCGGCCATGGGCATTTTCCAGGCATGGTCGTCGTATTGGCCGAAGCCGATGGGCTGGCCTTCCCGCGCCATCGTTGCCAGCCGGATAATGGCGCTTTCGGCGGCCTGGCGGTGGATCTCGGTCAGCATGACGTCGGGGGCGTCCTTGGTGAAGGCGCCTTCGCCCTTGATCGGCGGCAACTGGCCGGGATCGCCCAGGACCAGGATAGGGCGACCGAAGCTCATCAGGTCGGTCGCCATGTCCTCGCCGACCATGGACACCTCGTCCAACACGATCAGTTTAGCATCGGCGGCTGCGCTGGCGGGGTTGAGGGAAAAGTGGGGCTTTTTCATCTCACGCACCGCTTGTCGCATGGCTTCGATGGCCGCTTCCGCCGTGGTCCGCTCGAACCCGCCGAGAGTGCGGGCCTTGATCTCGGCCTCGGCGATGCGCTTCTTGGCTTCCTCGACCTCTTCTTCTGTCGCCTCGATGACGCTGTAGATCAGGCTGTGGATGGTCCGCGCCGGAGTGCCCTTGCGCCGCAGCACCAGGGCGGCCTTGCCGGTGAAGGTGGCGGTGACCACGCCGGGAATGTCGTCGGTATGGGGGGCAAGCCCAAGATCGTCGAGGGCGAATTTCAGCACCGTGGATTTGCCGGTCCCGGCATAGCCGAACAGCCGGAACACCGGCTGCTCGCTGGTACGATTCTGGAACCAGTCGCGGATGGCGGCGATGGCCTGGGCCTGAGTATCGGACGGGGTGATATCGCTCATCGGCAGCCGCTCCAACAGCGATCCTGCCAGGAACACGGAGAATGCCAACCGCCCGCTGTCTTGCCGCCGCGGCAGACTACAGAGGTCCGCGCGGCGGCGGCGCGGGGCAGCAGTTCCTGGGCCTCACTGGCCTGCACCACCTGGAACGCGCGGTCGCTCATGGCCTGGGCCAGCGCCGCGTCGAACGGCACCAATTCGCAGTGGATTTCCCAGGTGTCGCGG
>CAJANN010000335.1 GCA_903941095.1 uncultured Rhodospirillaceae bacterium
ACGCCCTGCGCCGCTTCGCCCAGCCGCTGATCGCCGCCGCCCAGCGCCGTTCGCTGGCCTGGGAGATCACCCTGGTCGACAACCGGCAGGTCAACGCCTGGGCGCTGCCCGGCGGCAAGATGGCCATCAACAGCGCCCTGGTGAGCCATTGCCAGACCCCGGACGAGTTGGCCTCGGTCATCGCCCACGAGATCGGCCACGCCGACCTGGGGCATGGCCTGTCGCAGATCCGCAGCCAGGCGCTGCTGTCGGGACTGGGCGGACTGGGCAAGGAGGCCCTGGCCAGCTTCGGCGGCATCGGCGGCGCGGTGACGGCCCAGGTGCTGACCGCGGTCGAGGGGCCGCTGTACGGCCTGATCCTGACCGGCTATTCGCGGACCAACGAGTTCGAGGCCGACGCCCACATCCTGCAGATCTTCGAGAAGACCGGCTATGACCCGGCCAAGGCCGACGATTTCTTCCGCACCCTGCTGAAGCTGCATCCCGAAGGATCGGCGACCACGTCGCTGTTCTCGACCCATCCCGGCACCACCGAACGGATCGCCCGGATCGAGGAGGCCGCGGCCAGGCTGGGCCGCCCGTCCCGCGCCGCCGCCGCACCCGGCTGGGCCGAACTGAAGGCGCTGTACCCCGCTCCGGCCGGCTGATCCCGCAAGGGCCGGCCCGCTTCGGACCGGCCGCGCCTCATCGCAGCCGCTCGCGCTTGATCGCCTGGACCATCCGTTCCAGCCCATCCAGGAAGCGGGACCTGTCCTGACGGGTGAAGCCGGACGGGCCGCCGGTGACTTCGCCGGTTTCGCGCAGGCCCTTCATCAGGTCGCGCATCGCAACCTGCATGCCGATGGAATCGTCGTCGAAGGCCCGGCCGCGCGGATCGATGGCCCCGGCCCCCTTGAGCAGCGCCCGCGCCGCCAGGGGAATGTCGGCGGTCACCACCACGTCGCCGGCCTCGGCCCGTCCGGCAATGACATCGTCGGCGGCGTCGGCACCTTCCGGCACCACCACCTGTGTCACCAGCCAATGATCAAGACGATGCCAGCGGTTGGCGACGATCAGCACGGGAATTTCGTGCCGGGCCGCCACCCGCAGCACCTCGTCCTTGACCGGGCAGGCATCGCCGTCGACAAGGATTCGCATGGTGGGATCACCATAGACGCATGGCGCGTCGGTGACAAATGTCACTGAACGGCGGCCGAATATGCGCTAAATCTTATTCTGGACAGGAGGACCAGGATTATCACCATGAATGCAGACATCGATCCCGGCAACGTGCCCGCGCGCCCGCGCGCCCAGGGCGAGGTTCCCTTTTACCGCGAGAAGGGCCAGGCGATCCCGCGCAGCGTCGAAGGGCTGTTTCGGAAACTCAAATGGTGGGCCAGCGGCCTGCTGCTGGCATGGTGGTACCTGGGGCCGTTCCTGCGCTGGGATCGCGGTCCCGACGCCCCCGGCCAGGCCATCCTGGTCGACATGGCCGGACGGCGGGCCTATTTCTTCGACATCGAGATCTGGCCGCAGGAGGTCTATTACGTCACCGGCCTGCTGCTGGTCGCCGCCATCAGCCTGTTTCTGATGAGTGCGCTGGCCGGCCGCATCTGGTGCGGCTTCCTGTGCTGGCAGACCGTCTACACCGATCTGTTCCAGAACATCGAACGCTGGGTGATCGGCGACCGCACCGCCCGCATCGCCCTGGGCCGCGCGCCGATGAGCGCCGGCAAGGCCGCCAAGCTGACCGTGGTGGTCGGTTCGTGGTTCGTCATCTCGGCCAGTACCGGCATGGCGGCGACCCTGTGGTTCGGCGACGCCTTCCAGCAATTGCGCGACATGCTGACCTTCCAGGCCGACGGCGCATCGTACCTGTTCACGCTGATCATCGGCGGCTTCTGCTTCCTGCTGGCCGGCTTCGCCCGCGAGCGGGTCTGCGTCTACATGTGCCCCTATTCGCGTTTCCAGTCGGCCATGCTGGACGAACATTCCCTGGTGGTGTCCTACGAAGGCTGGCGCGGCGAGCCGCGGGCTCCCGCCCCCACCGACCGCAACTTCGCCGGCCGCGGCCATTGCGTCGATTGCAAGATGTGCGTCCAGTCCTGCCCGACCGGCGTCGACATCCGCTGGGGCAACCAGTTGGCCTGCATCGGCTGCGGCCTGTGCATCGATGCCTGCGATCAGGTGATGGAAAAGTTCGGTCTGCCCAAGGGCCTGATCAGCTATGATTCCAGCGCCAACCTGCAAGCCCGCGAGAAGCGGGTCACGGTGCCGGGCTTCCGCCCCATCCGCCCGCGCACGCTGATCTATGGCGGCCTGCTGGGCATCGTCGCCGCGGTGATGCTGACCAGCCTGCTGACACGGCCCACCACCGGCGTCAACATCCTGCACGAGCGCACCCCGCTGTTCGTCCAGATGTCGGACGGCTCGATCCGCAACGGCTATGTCTACAAGGTGCTGAACATGATCCGCGAGGACCGCGCCTATTCCCTGCGGGCCGAGGGCCTGCCGGGGCTGAGCCTGGAACTGATCGGCGGCACCGGACCGGCGCAAGAGCTGGAACTGTCCGTCGACAAGGACAGCGTCGGGTCGTTCCGCCTGTTCGTCAGCGCGCCGGAAAGCGCGATGCCCGGAAAAAGCGCCACCATCACCTTCATCCTGACCGAAAAAGGCAAGGCTGGCGCCTCCATCCGCCACGACACCCTGTTCGCCGGACCGGGCCGCTAGACCACGGCGAAAGCAGGGGCGGCATGCCCCGCATTCACGGCGCGTGGCGAAGCAAGCCGTTGCCCAGTGTGGACAAATCCCCCACACTGGGCCATCAACAAGGAAGGAGACGCATCCCTATGGCCACCATCACGCTCAAGGGCAACCCGATCAACACCAACGGCGCCCTGCCCGCGATCGGCTCGAAGGCTCCCGATTTCAGACTGACCAAGGTGGATCTGGGCGACTGCCAGCTGTCCGACTTCGCCGGCAAGACCGTGGTCCTGTCCATCTTCCCCAGCGTCGACACCCCGACCTGCGCCGCCAGCGTGCGCCGCTTCAATAGCGAGGTGGACAAGCTGGGCAATGCCGTGGTGCTGTGCGCCTCGGCCGACCTGCCCTTCGCCCACAAGCGTTTCTGCGGCGCCGAGGGGCTGGAGCGGGTGATTTCGGGCTCGGACATGCGCGACAAGGCGTTCGGCGAACGCTATGGCGTCAAGATCGTCGACGGTCCGCTGGCCGGGCTGTTGGCCCGCGCCATCGTCGTCATCGGTGCCGACGGGCTGGTCAAGCACACCGAACTGGTGGGCGAAATCGCCGACGAGCCCAGCTATGACGCCGCCATCAAGGCGGTGAAGGGATAATGCCAGCCGGCCGAGCCCGTTGAAGAACGAGCCGTCGGCCGGGCATCGGTTTGCTCCGATGACTTGAAGGGGCCGTGCCCCGGCCCGCTCCCCCCGGCCCCCAAAAGGGACCGGGGGAATTTTCTGCCTATTTCCTGGCCGGCTCGGGCTTCCTGGCTTTTTCCACCTTGCGCCACTGGGCGACGTTGCGGTTGTGCTCGTCCAGGGACTGGGCGAAGGCGTGGCCGCCGCTGCCGTCGGCGACGAAATACAGGGCGTCGATGTCCGCCGGGTGCAGGACGGCGTCCAGGCTGGCCTTGCCGGGATTGGCGATGGCGGTGGCCGGCAGTCCCTCCAGCACATAGGTGTTCCAGCGGTGCGGCTTTTCCAGGTCGGCCCGGCTTAGCGGGCGATCCAGCACGCCCAGCCCATCGGACAGGCCATAGATCACCGTCGGGTCGGATTGCAGCCGCATGCCCCGCTTCAAACGGTTCAGGAAGACGGCGGCGACCTTGGGACGTTCGTCCCTGACGGCGGTTTCGCGCTCGACCACCGATGCCAGGATCAGCGCCTCGGCCGGGGTCTTCAGCGGCAGCCCCTGCGCGCGTGAGGCCCAGGCCTGTTCCAGATACTGGCGCATGGATTTCTCCATGCGGGCCATCAGCTCGGCGCGGTCGTCATCGCGCGACAGGTGCCAGGTCTCGGGCAGCAGCCAGCCCTCGGGCGACGGCTTCCCCACCTCGCCGGCCAGGAAATCGGTCCCGGCCACCAGGGCCATGACCTGCTTGACCGTCAGCCCTTCGGCGATGGTCAGCTTGTGGACCACGGTGCGTCCCTCGGCGATCTGGCGCATGGCCGCCTCCGGACTGACGCGGGCGGGAAAGGCATACTCGCCGGCTCGCAGGGTCGCCGCCCGGATGCGGGTGCCGATCATGAAGCTGTAGATGTCGGGAACGATCCCCGCCGCCTGCAGGCGGCGGGCGATGGCCTCCAGCCCGGCGCCCTTGGGAATGACGATGGTGGTCGGCTCGACCGCCGGGCCGGGGGCGGTGAAGCGGCGGTGTCCTTCCAGGGCGGCCCAGGTCGCCACCGCGACCAGCAGGACCGAAACAGCCAGAAAGACACGGATCAGGGCTGTTTTCATGGGGTCCCCGATAGGGTGTCCCCTTTTCCGCCCGGGGCGGAAAAGGGGAGGACCGGGCTCAGACCGCCTTGAAGATCAGCGAGGCGTTGGTACCGCCGAAGCCGAACGAATTCGACATGGCGACCTTCACCGGGCGCTGCTTGGCGACCTTGGGAACCAGATCGATATCGCAGCTGTCCGACGGCTCGGACAGGTTCAAGGTCGGCGGGACGGTCTGGTCGCGCATGGCCAGCAGCGAATAGATCGCCTCGACCGCACCGGCGGCGCCCAGCAGATGCCCGATGGCCGACTTGGTCGAACTCATGGACAGCTTGTAGGCGTGATCGCCGAACAGACGCTTGATGGCGCCCAGCTCGATCTCGTCGCCCAGCGGCGTCGAGGTGCCGTGGGCGTTGATGTAGTCGATCTGGTCGACGGTCATTCCGGCCCGCTTGAGGGCGGCGCGCATGGCGCGGAAGCCGCCATTGCCGTCCTCGGCCGGGGCGGTGATGTGATAGGCGTCGCCGGACAGGCCATAGCCGACCACTTCGCCATAGATCTTGGCGCCGCGCTTCTTGGCGTGCTCCAGCTCTTCCAGCACCACGACGCCGGCGCCCTCGCCCATGACGAAGCCGTCGCGGCCCTTGTCCCACGGCCGCGAGGCCTCGGTCGGGCGATCGTTATAAGCGGTGGACAGCGCCTTGGCGGCGGCGAAACCGGCCAGACCCAGGCGGCACACGGCCGATTCGGTGCCGCCGGCGACCATGACGTCGGCATCGTCGAACTGGATCAGGCGGGCGGCGTCGCCGATGGCGTGGGCGCCGGTGGCGCAGGCCGTCACCACGGCGTGGTTCGGTCCCTTGAAGCCGTACTTGATCGAGACATGGCCGGAAACCAGATTGATCAGCGCCGCCGGGATGAAGAACGGGCTGATGCGGCGGGGGCCGGATTCCTTGAGGACGCTGGCACCCTCGGCGATGCCGGGCAGGCCGCCGATGCCGGAGCCGATCATCACGCCGGTCCGCTCGCGGCCTTCCTCGTCCTCGGGCATCCAGCCGGCATCCTCGACCGCTTCCATCGCGGCGCCCAGCCCATAGATGATGAAATCATCCATGCGGCGGCGGTCCTTCGAAGAGGCGACCTTGTCGAGGTCCAGTTCACCCTGGCCCTGACCACGCGGAATGACGCCGGCGATCTTGGCGGCCAGATCGGACACGTCGAAATGCTCGATGACGCGAATTCCGGACTCGGACTGCAGCAGACGCTTCCAGTTATGGGCGGTACCGACGCCCAGGGGGGTGACCATACCAATGCCGGTGACGACGACTCGTCTCATGGGAATATCCCGCTCAAGCGCAGATTGGAATTATAAGAGAAAGGGCGCCGGCCCCACATTGGGGAACGGCGCCCTCCAGAACCGATTTACGCGTTCGCCTTCGAGATGAAGTCGATCGCGTCCTTGACGGTCAGGATCTTTTCAGCGGCGTCATCGGGGATTTCGCAGCCGAATTCTTCCTCGAAGGCCATGACCAGCTCGACGGTGTCGAGGCTGTCGGCGCCCAGGTCATCGATGAAGCTGGCGTTTTCGGTCACCTTGGACTCTTCAACGCCCAGGTGCTCGACGACAATCTTCTTAACCCGCTCGGCGACGTCGCTCATGTGAATTCCCTCAGGTATCGTTTGCCAGAAAGACGGAAGTCCCCGCCCCAGGAGGCGAAAGCCCCCCTTTCCGGCGGAAAGTGACCGCTAACTACCACACTTTTTTCCACTTGACCAGCGCCGCCGCATCATCTTGCGACAATGCCTGCGGTCACGGCATCGCCATGCCGCCGTTGACATGCAGGGTCTGCCCGGTGACATAGGCCGCTTCGGCCGACGCCAGATACAGCACCGAGGCGGCGATATCCTCGGAGCTGCCCATCCGCCCCAGCGGAATCGACTGCAGGATGCGCCCCTTCTGGTCGTCGTTCAGTTCGTCGGTCATGGCCGTGGCGATGAAGCCCGGCGCGACGCAATTGACGGTGACGCCGCGGCTGGCGACTTCCTGGGCCAGGGACTTGCTCATGCCGATCATGCCGGCCTTCGAGGCGCAGTAATTCACTTGGCCGGGATTGCCGGTGACGCCGACGATCGAGGTGATGTTGACGATCCGGCCGGAGCGGCGCTTCATCATGCCCTTGATCGCGGCCCGGCACAGACGGAAGGCGGCGGTCAGGTTGACGGCGATCACCGCGTCCCAGTCCTCGTCCTTCATGCGCATGACCAGCCCGTCGCGGGTGATGCCGGCATTGTTGACCAGGATGTCCAGGCCCCCCATCGCCGCTTCGGCATCCTTGGCCAGCTGCTCGACCTCTTCCGGCCGGGACAGGTTGGCGGGCAGCACATGCACCCGCTGGCCCAGCTGGGCGGCCAGGGTGTCAAGCGCCTCGCGGCGGGTGCCGTGCAGGGCGACGGTGGCCCCGGCCCGGTGCAGGGCGGTGGCGATGGCCCCGCCGATTCCGCCCGAGGCGCCGGTGATCAGGGCGGTCTTGCCGGTCAGATCGAACATGTCGTTTCCCCTCATGCCTTCAGGAAGGCTTCGATGTCGGCCGGCGTGCCGATGGCGGTGCCGGTCAGTTCCTTGTCGATACGCTTGGCCAGGCCGGCCAGAACCTTGCCGGCCCCCAGCTCGACCAGGGCCGAAACGCCCTGCTGCTTCATGAACAGCACGCTTTCGCGCCAGCGGACCGTGCCGGTGACCTGGCGGACCAGCAGGTCGCGGATGGCCGCCGGATCGGTGGCGGTGGCGGCGATGACGTTGGCCACCAGAGGCACCTTCGGCGCCTGCATGGCCACCTTGCCCAAGGCCTCGGCCATCGCGTCGGCCGCCGGCTGCATCAGGGCGCAATGGAAGGGGGCGGACACCGGCAGCATGACGGCGCGCTTGATGCCCCGTTCGGCGGCGATCTTCATCGCCCGCTCGACGGCGCCCTTGTGCCCGGACACCACCACCTGGCCGGCGCCGTTGTCGTTGGCGGCCTCGCACACCTCGCCCTCGGCGGCGGCGGCGGCGATCTCGCGGGCCTGCTCGTATTCGGCCCCCAGCAGGGCGGCCATCGCCCCCATGCCGACGGGAACGGCCTTCTGCATGCTCTGGCCGCGCAGCTTCAGCAGGCGGGCGGTGTCGGCCAGGGTGAAGGTGCCGGCGGCGGCCAGGGCGGAATATTCGCCCAGCGAGTGGCCGGCGACGAACGCGGCCGCCTGCGACAGATCCAGCCCGCCCTGCCCCTCCAGGACGCGGACCACCGCCAGCGACACCGCCATCAGGGCCGGCTGGGCGTTCTCGGTCAGGGTCAGTTCGTCCTCGGGACCGTCGAACATCAGCCGGCTGAGATTCTGCGACAGCGCCTCGTCGACCTCCTGGAAGACATGCCGGGCCTCGGGAAAGGCCTCGGCAAGCTCGCGGCCCATCCCGACCGCCTGGGAACCTTGACCGGGAAACACGAACGCGCGCGACATCGCAGCCCTCCTTGGGAATTCGCCTGCGAGAGGAAAAGGGCCAACTTCCCCCCGCTGTCAAGTCTGCGATCGCTCCAATCGGCGCCGGCGGCGCTTGCGCACAGCATCCTGAGGTAATAACATCGAATGAAATATTAATCCTCGGATTGGGCTCGCGGCGAGGGAGGCCATCATGTCTCTGATCGACTGGACCGATGGGCTGGCCATAGGCATCGGCAGCATCGACGCCGAGCACCGCGATCTGATCAGTCATTTCAACGACCTGCATCAATGCCTGGAACAGTGCCTGCCGCGGCCGCGCCTGCTGGATGCCGGCGACGCCCTGGTCAAGGCCATCGAACGGCATTTCCGGGCCGAGGAGAAGCTGCTGTCGCATCTGCGCCTGCCCAACGGAATCGACCATTGCCGCGAGCATGCCGACCGGCATGCCGAATTCCTGCTCGGGGCGCAGGATCTGCGCGGACGGCTGGCCGATGGTCAGGCCCCCCGCCTGACCCTGGATCGGCTGGCGCTGTCGCTGACCGAGTTCGAACTGGTCCGCTGCGATTTCGAGATGGTCGGCCATCTGCTGCGCGAAGGGCTGGCCCACCCGCGGGACGGCGACATCCTGACGGCTTAAGGCTTGCGTCCGCAGTCGGTTGGTGTATAGTCCCGCGCTTCTACCCTTGCCGGACCGTCCAAGGGGCGGCCGGCTATGCCTTTGTGGCTTCATGGTGAGGTCACGGGGGAAGAGACAAGCCGGAAGGGGTCCGCTGTATGTCTTTGTATGAATGCGTGATCCTCGCGCGTCAGGAAGTTTCCGCCCCCCAGGTGGAGACCCTGATCGAGGAAATGGGCAACGTCATCACCGCCGGTGGCGGCACCGTTGCCAAGAAGGAATTCTGGGGCCTGCGCAACATCGCCTATCGGGTGAAGAAGAACCGCAAGGCCCATTACGTCCTCCTGAACCTGGACGCTCCGGCGGCCGCGGTGAAGGAAATGGAACGCCAGATGTCTTTGAACGAAGACGTCCTGCGCTTCCTGACCGTCCGCGTCGAAGAGCTTGAGGAAGGCCCGTCGGCCATGATGCAGGCCCGCAACAACCGCGAAGACCGCCCGCGCCGCGAAGATCGCGGGTTCGAGCGTGGTCCGCGCGAAGACCGCGGCCCGCGTGAGGATCGCGGCTTCCGTTCCGAGCGTCGTCCCGAGGGAGGTGAATGATGACCGAGGTCAAGACCGCTGAGCGTCCGCGTCCCGCTTCCGGGGGCGCCCGCCGTCCGTTCTTCCGCCGCCGCAAGACCTGCCCGTTCTCGGGCAACGGCGCTCCGAAGATCGATTACAAGGACACCAAGTTGCTGAGCCGCTTCATCTCGGAGCGGGGCAAGATCGTGCCGAGCCGCATCACCGCGGTGTCGGCCAAGAAGCAGCGCGAACTGGCCCAGGCCATCAAGCGCGCCCGCTTCCTGGGTCTGCTCCCCTACGTGGTGAAGTAAGCGGTCCGGCCGGAAATGCCGGTAAGCCGGCGTTTCGGTTTTGCCCTGGCGGCAGGCCTTCTTTCAGCCTTGCTGTTCCTGTCGCTGGCAAAAGGCATCGGATCGGGAATCGTCCTGTCCTACGTGGCACCCTTGCCGCCGATGATGATCGGTCTGGCCCTGGGTGCCCCGGCCGCCCTGGTGGCGGCAGCGATGGGCGGCGTGGCGGTGGCGGGAACGGCCGGCGGGTTTTCCGGTCTGCTGTTTCTGGTTATCGTCGCCGTTCCGGCACTGGTGGTGGCCAATCGGTCGCTGCTGTGGCGGGAAGCCGCGGATGGTTCCACCGAATGGTACCCGCCGGGACTTGTCCTGGCATGGCTGACCGCCGCCGGTCTTGCCTTGCTGCTGGTCGGCATGGTGCTGGTGGCGGGCCACCCCGACGGGGTGAGGGGCTGGGTGGCCGAGACCATCGACCACGCCCTTTCCCTGGTCGCCGCCCAGCTTCCGCCCAACCGGCGGGCCGAGGCGGTCGGGTGGTGGACGCCGCTGTTTCCGGCCATGACCGTGGTGTCGTGGCTGCTGATGGCGGTGGTCAATGCCGTAGGGGCGCAAGCCCTGCTGGTCCGGCTGGGTCACAACCGCCGGCCCGTTCCGGCCTATCGGGAGCTGACGCTTCCCGACTGGCCGGCCGCCATCCTGGCGGCAACGGGTCTGGGCGGCATGGCGGTCGCGGGGGACCTGGGGTACTGTGCCGCCAACATGGCGGTGGTGTTGCTGGTCCCCTTCACCTTTCTGGGACTGGCCGGCATCCACCGTTTTGCGGCGGCCAAGCCGAATGCGAGGGTGATCCTGGGGCTGGTGTACGGATTGCTGGTCCTGGCCTTCGGATGGGCGGCCCCTGCCGTCGCCGGGCTGGGAATGGTGAGGTTCTGGAGAATGAGATTCCGCCGCCCGTCAAGCGGCGGCGGTATGGAGGGATAAAATGGAAGTCATCCTGCTCGAACGGATCGAGAAGCTCGGTCAGATGGGAGACGTGGTCAAGGTCAAGCCCGGTTTCGCCCGCAACTTCCTGCTGCCGCAGAAGAAGGCGTTGCGCGCCAACAAGGGCAACCTGGCCTTTTTCGAAAAGCAGCGCGCCCAGCTGGAAGCCGTCAACCTGAAGCGCCGCGAAGAGGCTTCGGCCGTCGCCGCCAAGATGGAGGGACTGAAGGTCCTGATGGTCCGTCAGGCCGGCGAAAGCGGCCAGCTGTACGGTTCGGTCTCGGCCCGTGATCTGGCCGATGCCGTCAAGGCCTCGGGCTATACCGTCGAGCGCAGCCAGGTCGCCCTGGACCAGCCGATCAAGACCCTGGGCTCGCACGCCATCCGTCTTGCCCTGCATCCGGAAGTGTCGGTCACCGTCACCGTGACCATCGCCCGTTCGCAGGAAGAGGCCGAGCGCGCCGCCGCCGCCGCTGCCGCCGCCGAAGCCCCCGCCGTCGAGGCGGAAGCCGAGGAAGCCCCGGCCGAGGACGCTGCCGAGGCCTGAGGCCCGGACTGAAAACCAAGGCGGCGGGCGGAGTTTCTTCCGCCCGCCGCTTTCGTGCGCCTGAACCGGATCATACGAAGCCCGAATGATTCATTCGGGCTTCGTATCCAGCGCCCATTGGGCGCGGCCAAGGCCGCGGATGCGGCCGCCCGGCGAGGGCTTGGGAACCCGAATGAACCATTCGGGTTCCGGATCATACGAAGCCC
>CAJANN010000336.1 GCA_903941095.1 uncultured Rhodospirillaceae bacterium
CCGCGACAATCCCCTGCCCAAGGGGGGCCGCAGCGGGTCTCGCGGCCTGGCGGTGATCCCGGCCCCCACCGGTACCTTCGTCGCCTACGCCACCGGCCCCGGCAAGAAGGCCGAGGACGGCGACAGGGGCGGCAACGGGGTCTATACTGGCGAGTTGATCAAGGCGCTGCGCCAGCCCGGCTTGAAGATCGAGGAGGTGTTCAAGAAGGCGGCCAACGGCGTCATGGAGAAGACCGGCGGCAAGCAGGTGCCGTGGACCCAGGCCTCGCTGCAGGGGGATTTCTACTTCCGGCCGCAGGCGGCGACACCGGCCCCGGCCCCGGCCCCGGCTCCGGCCGGTGGCGCCGACATGGACGCGCTGTTCTGGTCATCGGTCAAGGACAGCACCAAGGCGGTGGAATTCGAGGCCTATCTGACGCAATTTCCCAACGGCACCTTCGCCGGGCTGGCCAAGCGGCGGGTGGAGGCCTTGAAGGGGACTCAGGTCGCTTCGATGACACCGGCGGCCCTGCCGAAGCCGCAACCGGCGGCCGAGCCGAGGCCCGAGCCGGTGCTCGACGCCATGGACCGCGAGATGGTGAGCGGCCGCAAGACGAGCGTGCGGGACGCCCCGGAAGCAAAGGCCAAGGTGGTCTCGGCCTTGCCCGAAGGCGGAGTGGTCACGGTGACTGGCCGGGTCCGGGGGACGAACTGGTATTCGGTGAGCCGGAACGGGCAATCCCTGGGCTATTCGACTCTGGAGACGCTGGAGGAGCCGGCGGCCTACAAGGCGCGGAAGGAAAAGCAGGTAGCGGCTGCCGCTGCGGTTGTCGCCAGCCCGGTGGCCCTGTCCGCATCGACCGGCGACGGCCTCGGCAAGGTGCTCGATGTCATCCCGGAAATGAAGGGCATGGTGTTCAGCCTGAACCGGGGCCAATACGTTTCCTTGAATGAGACGGTGACAGTCTCGGTTGGAGGGCAACCGCGCCGATACCGCATCATGTCGAAGGATGGCGCTCGGGTGACCACCGTCGCGCTGGACGCGGTCCTGCCGGCCATCGGTTCAAATGTGCTGAATTCTGATTAGCGATCATCACTGGGGGGGGGCGGAAATGAAGGGGTTGGTGCTGGTGGTGCCGTTGATGACGGCGACCATTCTGACTGGTTGCGCGCCCTATATGCCGGGTGCCCATATGCCGGGCGGCTATGTCAATCTCACCTCCATCCCCGCCAACCAGACCATGACAGTGGACGCGGCGGAGAAGTTGGTCGACGCCCGGATGGGGATCATCGGCTGGAGCAAGGCGCCCAAGGGAATGGCGCAGTCCAAGAGTAATCAGTACAAGGTTTGTGCCATAAGCGGCGCTACGAATACCCCCTTTCGTTTCATTAGCCTCAGCGGTTCCAGCTTCGTCGCCACAGCGGCCAAAGGCTTTGCCACGTTTCTCTTCAGCCAGCCCGGCCAGGAGTGTCCTACTCAACTGCTGATCTCGGACATTACCCAGAGCGAGGCGATGACGCTGGCGAGCGCGCTCACGGTGTTGGCCAATGCGGAACGCATTGGAGCCCGCCAGAGCTCGGCCGATCCGGACAAGGACCAGTGGGCCAAGATCTCGGGTTCAAACGATCCGGCGGATTTCCAGAGCTTCCTGATGTCCTATTCGTCCAGTTCCCTGTCCGATCAGGCTTTCGAGCGATTGATGACCACCCGTCGTGCCGCGGCGGTGGCCAAGGCGAAGACCATCCGCAAGCCGGTGACCGCCCCCTTGCTGCCGCCACCCGTTGGCCTGGTCATGGCCACCGGGCCGAACGTTTCGAAAATGTCCGGCACGAACGTGACGGCAAGTTCCCGGACCAAGATCGTCAGCGGCGATCTGAACAATTTCGTTGAAGAAACAACGACGAACACCAGCACATCGAACGATTCAATCCGGTCGCAGTCACGCACGGATGCCGTGGCGGTCTATCGCGGGCCTTATAGCCTTTTCGCGCGCCCCGGCAAGTCGACCACCTCATCGACGATGAATATGTCCGGAGACACCAGCACGACGTCGAAGAGTACGATGGAAATATGGCTGGATGGCGGAAGCGGAGACATGAACTCCTTGTTTCCTTTGGCGGTCGGAAATGCAGCGCAAAGGCAATATGTACAGAATATGAGTTATTCAACGACGCATACGGCCGGTATTTTACAAAAATACGGCACGAACAGCAGCACGACCCGCTCTGAAGTTGAGGAGAGCTGTATTGTTGAGGACTATAGGCCGGTTCGTGTGGGTGGCTCAAGCATGGATTCGTTCAAGATATTCTGTGTGATCAAGACCATCACAGCTGTTAACAATGTTAGATCTCCGAATTACACATTTATTGACTATTTTTATTCGACGAAGCTTCGGACGATTGTCAAGTCAGTCAGCTCTTCCACCTACTTAACGGGCGTAAATGAAGTAAATTATACCGTCATAACCAATCCTGGATGAGGCGCAGTCCTAAGGAGCACGCCACGTCCATCCATGAATGAATGACGAAAATCACGTCAGGGGAGGCGTACACATGTGGGGGGGCAATCGCCACACGGCGGCCGCGGTTCTGTTGGTGCTGTTCGCCATCGGTCCCGCCAGGGCCGATGACGGAATCGCCAATCTTAAGTCCGCTCCGGCGGCGGCACGGTCGTTGGCGGCCAAGGCGGAGCAGGGCGGCGCGCGGGTGATCGTCACCCTGGCGGCGCCGGCGACGCCGAAGGCTGCGCCCACGGGGGCGATGCCGCTGGAGGAGTACATCGACAGCCTGCAGACCCAGGCCCTTCAATCCCTGGGCTGGGTCAACTTCAATGACATCGTGCGGTACGAGTACAGCCCCGCCATGGCCATGACGGTGGACGCCGGGCGGCTGCGGCAGTTGATGGATTCGGGCAATATTGCCGGTGTTTTCGAAGACACCATGAACCAGGCATTTCTCGCCGACAGCGTCCCCCTGATCGGCGGCCCGGCCTCGCGTGCCGGGGGGGCCGGCGGCAAGGGTGTGTCGGTGGCGGTGCTGGACACCGGCATCGACGCCTCCCATCCCTTCCTCCAAGGCAGAGTGGTGGCCGAGGCGTGCTTTTCCTCGACCGGGATGCAGGGGCAGGCCAAGCTGAAATCCACCTGCCCTGGCGGTGCGACCTCGGAGGTGGGGCGAGGGGCGGCGCGTCCTTGTGCCACGGGCGACTGTAGCCATGGCACCCACGTGGCCGGCATCATCGCCGGCAAGGGGGCGAACTTCACCGGCGTCGCTCCCGAGGCGGGGCTCATCGGCGTGCAGGTCTTCACCATGTACGATCTTCCGGATGGGCGGACGGCGCTGGGGGGGGCCACGTCGGATGTTATCCGCGGCCTGGAGTGGGTCTATTCCGTCCGCGATACGCACAAGGTCGCCGCCGTCAACATGAGCCTGGGCGGCGGGCAATTCAAACAGGTGTGCGACAAGGAGGGGCAGCCCTACGCCCCGATCCTCAAGCTGCTGCACGATGCGGGCATTGCCGTGGTGGTGGCCTCGGGAAACGAGGGCTTTACCGATTCTCTGGCGGCACCCGCCTGCCTGTCCCAGTCCATCAGCGTCGGCGCCATCGACAAGGAGGACCGCGTGGCGCGGTTCTCGAACAGTGCATCGTTCCTGACGCTGTTGGCGCCGGGCATCGACATCGCGGTGGGCGACCTTGGCGGACGCGGCATCAATTCCTCGGTGCCGGGGGGGGCGTTCGCCCGCATGCCCGGCACCTCCATGGCGGCGCCGCATGTGGCGGGGGCGTTCGCGGCGCTCAAATCCGCGATGCCGGGGGCCAGCGTCGATCAGTTGGTGGATATCCTGAAGCGTGGGGGCAAGCAGGTCCGCGATCCACGCAACGGAGTATCGGTGCCACGGATCCAGGTCGACAAGGCGCTGGCATTGAATCCCGGCCGAAATCCTGGGCAGAGCGGTGCCGAGCCTCCTCCTCGTTCTGCTCCGCCGGTGGCGGATGCCGCGCCGGAACCGGAACGGCCGAAGCCCACCCCAACGCGCGAAAGCAAGCCGCGGCCTCCCGCCAAGTCCATACCCGAGCGCGGCGGCAATGACGACGGCATAGGGAAGTGGTAAGGTCATGAAGAAGGCACTGATTCTCATCGCAGTCCTGATGTCGCCTGTGGCTTCGGCCGAGGTTCTCACTTCGCCCGATCTCAAGAAGGATGCCGTTGCCGCGGGCTTGGTGTCGCGGGACGGTCTCTGCCACGGGCCGGTGACTCTGTTGGTTGCCGCCAAGGCGGTGCGGCCCCTTGCCGACCAGATTTCCCCTTTGACCCGCAGCCCGGTGGTGGTGCTGGCGGGGACGTCGTCGCTGATGGTCGAGGCCGATGCCGGGCTGTTGCAGCGCCTGCGCGCCTCTCCCGAAATTCGTTCGCTGCACCGGATCGGCAAGGCTCCCCAGCCCGCCGGGATGGACGGTCTGCGGACACGGGCCGATCAGCCGGGCGGGGTGCCGGTGATCGCCCAGCTTGCGGTGGATCTCCCCGACGGCACCGATGACGGCACCCGCCGCGCCGCCATTGCCAAGGTGCGCGGCGAAGTTCTCGCCACCTTGGCGCCGTTTGCCCCCATCAACGTCAAGTCCTACGACGTTTCGCCGATGGTGGCATTGACGGTCGACCGCCGGGGGGTCGAGGCCCTGCTGGCGTCATCGGCGGTGTGTTCCGTGTCCGAGGATGCCACGACCCTGCCGCTGATGGGCGGCCCGGCTGTGCGGCAGTGAGGCCTGGGGGACTTGGAGGAAAGTGATGGTTCGACGCTACCTGGCTCTTCCCGTTTTGTTGCTGACGCTCTTTGGCGCCCTCCCGGCCCAGGCGGTCGAGGAGCGCCGGGTGGCGCTGGTCATCGGCAACGACTCGTACAAGTCGCTCAAGCGTCTCGACAACGGTGCCAATGACGCCCGCGCCATGGCGGCCGAGCTGAAGGCCGCCGGCTTCGAGA
>CAJANN010000337.1 GCA_903941095.1 uncultured Rhodospirillaceae bacterium
CCCGCCTGCGCGGGCATGACGAGTATGTACCAGGGGAAATTAGCCACTTCTTAACCTGGATTCGGAGCCCCGGCTGGTGTCGTCTGCGGCTGGACGAAGCCACGGCAGAGGCTATAAGCTTCCCGCCGCCCGGTCACAACGGACAGAATCGGCGAAAATGGTCATGGTGCGATACTTCAATCCGGCGGGGCGGGCATGACCGCCATCCCCTTCGTCGATTTGGCCGCCCAGTTCGCCGAAGAGCGTGATGAACTGATGCCGGTGATCGAGGCGGCGCTGGCCCGCGGCCAATGGACCGGCGGCGAGGTGATCGAACGGCTGGAGGCCGATCTGGCCTCGGTCTGCGGCGCGGCCCATGCGGTGGCGCTGAATTCGGGGACGGATGCCCTGATCCTGGCCCTGAAGGCCCTGGGAATCGGTCCCGGCGACGAGGTCGTCACCGCGCCCAATTCCTTCATCGCCTCGGCCGGGGCCATCGCCGCCGTCGGCGCCACGCCGGTCTTCGCCGATGTCGGCAGCGACCAGAACATCGATCCGGCCGCCGCGGAAGCCGCCATCACCCCGCGCACCCGCGCCCTGATGCCGGTCCACCTGACCGGACGCATGGCCGACATGGCGGCGCTGACCGCCATCGCCCAGCGGCATGGACTGGCGGTCATCGAGGATGCGGCCCAAGCCTTCGGGGCACGCTGGAACAACCGTCCGGCCGGGTCTTTCGGGCATGTCGGCTGTTTTTCCGCCCATCCCCTGACAAACTTCAATGCCTGCGGAGACGCCGGCTTCGCCGTCACCTCGGACGCCGCCGTCGCCGGCCGGATGCGCCGCCTGCGCAGCCACGGACTGGACGGCGGCGACCATGCCGCCGAGTGGGGACGGCTTTCCCGCCTGGATACCCTGCAGGCGGAAATCCTGCGCTTCCGGCTGGGTCGGCTGCAATCGGTGATCACCCGCCGGCGGCGCAATGCCGGGCTGTACCGTCGCCAGCTCACGGTGTTCTCGCCGCCCTGCCGCCCGGAAGAATTCAACATCTTCCAGCTGTTCGTCGTGCAGGTCGACCGTCGCGACGAATTGCGGGCCTTCCTGGCCGGCCGCGGCATCTGCACCGACATCCATTATCCCGTCCCCCTGCACCTGCAGCCGGCGGCGGCCGGTCTGGGATACCGCCCCGGGGCCTTCCCCGTCGCCGAACGACAGGCAGGACGCATCCTGTCGCTGCCCATCCACCAGTTCCTGGACGATGCCGACATCGCCGAAGTCTGCGCCGCCATCGCCGAATTTACATAGCGGCAGTGGACGCCGGGCCGCCCCTTACCTATATTCGGAAGGTTCAGCAGGAGATCCCCGGCCATGTTCGCCGACAACACCCTGACCCCGAAAGAAGCGGTGCGTCTGTGCGCGCTGGGCTTGATCGCGCGGGCACCGCAGCATTACAGCGAACTGGCCGGTGCCGTCCGCCATTTCATCAGCCGGGTGGCCGGGCCGCAGATCGACCTGATGGGAACCTCGGTCGAGCTGCTGCGCTATGAAGGGCTGGTCGAAGCCATCGACGGCGCCGGCATGGAAGACGACGCCCAGCTTTCCATCACCGCCGCCGGCCGGCGTGAGCTGGTCAACCTGCTGACCGCCCGCCTGCGCCCCGGCAGCGACCTGTCCAAGCTGGTGGTGGCGCTGAAGATGCGCTTCCTCGACCTGCTGGAGCCTGCCCAGCAGCGGGCTCAGGCCGACCTGATGGTCGAGACCGTGGAAGGCGAGCTGTCGCGTCTGATCGACCTGCGCGGCGCCTTTGCCGGCGATGGCGACGGCTGCCACCTGACCGACTGGCTGGATCACGACATCGAGCTGCTGGAAGCCCGGCTGACCTGGCTGGAAGATTTCAGCGCCCGGCTGTGACCGTCGACCCCGCCCTGCCCGGCCTGGACGATCCCGCCGCGGACGGTGCCTCGCCGCATTATCTGGGGCACCGGGAACGCCTGCGCCAGCGGTTCCTGGCCGGCCCGGACGCCCTGCCGGATTACGAAGTTCTGGAACTGCTGCTGTCGTCGGTGATCCCCCGCGTCGACACCAAGCCCCTGGCCAAGGCGCTGATCGACGAATTCGGCGGCTACGGCGAAGTGCTGGCCGCGCCGGCTGCGGTCCTGGAAGCCTTTCCCCGGGTCGGCAAGGCCCGCATCTCGCCCGCCGTCGCCGCCTATCTGAAGGTGGCCGAACATTCGGCGCGCCGGCTGGCCCGGCTGGCGGTGATGAACAGGCCGATCCTGACCAAATGGGACCAGTTGCTCGATTACTGCACCATGTCGATGGGCCGCCTTCCCGCCGAGCAGTTCCGCCTGCTGTTCCTTGACCGCAAGAACGTGCTGGTCGCCGACGAGCTGCAGCAGCAGGGCACCGTCGACCACACGCCGCTCTACCCGCGCGAGGTGGTCAAGCGGGCGCTGGAACTGAACGCATCGGCCCTGATCATGGTGCACAACCATCCATCCGGCGATCCGGCCCCGTCACGGGCCGACATCGACATGACCCGCATGGTCCGCGATGCCCTGAAGGCCGTCGGCATCACCTTGCACGATCATCTGGTCATCGGGCGCAAGGGGCACGCCAGCTTCAAGAGCCTGGGGCTGCTGTGACCGGCCTGCCGCCCATCGTCGCGGTCTTCAACCACAAGGGCGGCGTCGCCAAGACCACCAGCGCCGCCAACATCGCCGCCTGTCTGGCGGCATTCGGATTGCGGGTGGTGCTGCTGGACCTGGATGCCCAGGGCAACGCCACCGCCGGGTTCGGGGTGCTTCCGCTGCCGCCGGCCGGGGCCTACGACGTTCTGCTGGGCCTGTCGGGCATCGAGCCGGTCCTGGTGGCCACGTCCTATCCCGGCCTGCTGCTGCTGCCGGCCACCGCCGACCTGCGCATGGCGGAGCTGCAACTGGCCGCCGAGGAACATTCGCACCTGCAATTGCGCAATGCCCTGGAACGCCACGGACTGGCCCAATGGGCCGACGTGGCGGTGATCGACTGTCCGCCGTCGCTGGGCATGGTGACCGCGAACGCGCTGACCGCAGCCAGCGCGGTCCTGATCCCGGCCCGGCCCGACCCGTTCACCCACGAGGGGCTGGTCAACACCTGGCACGAAATCCGCCGTCTGCGCGAGACCGTCAATCCCGGTCTTTCGGTTGCCGGAATCCTGCTGACCATGACCACCGACGACAGCACCGAAGCCGATGTCGCCCGCACCATGCGGGCGGAATTCGGCGAGAACGTCTATCCGACCGGCATCGAGGCCGATCCCAAGGTGGTGGAGGCGACCCAACTGGGGGTGCCTGTGGCGGTCCTGGACCCCGATGGCGGGGCCGGCCACGCCTATGCCGTCACCACCGCCGAACTGCTGCGCCGCCTGACGCGGACCCAGCCCCTGCCGGAAACCACCGGCCTGGATGCCGCGCTCAATACGTTGCGCGACTGGCGCGCCCGCCTGCCGGCCCTGCAGCGCCTGCCGACCGGCGCCGAAGCCTGGACCGCGGTGGCCCAAGCCCAGGACGACGCGGAACCGCACGGGGACTGGACCCCGGATCGCCTCTCCGGCCCGCCGGCCGCCGCCGCGTTCCGCCCCGGCATGCCGGGGCTGGCGGCGGCGTTCCTGGCCGGCATGCTGGCCGGCGGGGTCCTGGTCCGGGTCCTATTGTAGCGTGAAATATTTGTGCAGCTTGCCGACACTGATCAGCTTGGCGACCTGACCGGATGCCCCCCGCAGAACCAGCTCGGTCTGGTTTTGCACCGCGGCGTCGCGCACGATCAGCAGCATTCCCAAGGCCGATGAATCGAGGAACTCGACCCGGGTCAGATCAAACACCGTGCTGGCCGGCCGATCGGCGCTGATGCGGGCCAGGATCTCGCGGAACCCCTTGTAGTCGGCATGGGTCATGCGCCCCGCCACACGAATGGTCAAAGACTGGCCAAGCCCGTCGAAGGCATAATCCATCGGTTCCGCTCCTCGCCGAAAGCTGTTTCCGCACCCCCGCGCGTCGTGGCATATTAGCGTTTCGATACGCACATTGGCTAGAGGGGAAAAGGAGTAATTCCTACGGCACATATCAGCGAAGGATGCTAAATGTCTGAATTTCGGATTGAAGATCAATGCGGATTAAGCGCGTGCGACATTCGCAAGGCCATCGGCCTTGACGAGAACGAAGACATCTGCAGCATTCTTGTGCTTTCCGACGTTTCCGATGCGGCACTGGCGCGGTTGCTTGCCGTCCCGCATCGCGGGATAATCGAAAAGTCGCGTGAAAATTTCAAGATACATGGGAACTACTTCAGAAGGCATCTGCGGGCCGGCGGCCTGGGCCTGTCTTTGACCACGGCCAGCGCCTACACCACGGCTGTCGCCGATCTTTTCGTCCGGGCCTTGTGGACGCATTGCGGACATTCCGGCGACATTCCGGCGGCGGTCCCCCTGGCGGTCCACGAGGCGGTGTCCAACGCCCTGGTCCACGGCAATCTGGAAGTTCCCTGCCTGACCGAGGATCCCGAGGCGTTCGAGCGCCATTGCACCCTGCTGGACGAAGCCCTGGCCGACCCCGGGCGGACCGGCCGCCGCATCGAACTGTCCGGGACCCGGATGGGGCGGACGGTCGAAATCGCCCTGGTCGACCAGGGGCCGGGCTATCGTCCGGCCGAGATTCCGGCCGCATCCGGGCGGCGTCCCCACGGACTGGGCCTGATTTCGGCCTGCACCGAACATTTGCGCCAGGAAGACGATGGCCGCTGCCTGGTGCTGACCGTCCTGCTGGACGGGAACCCGCCGTCATGAGCCTGGCCGGATCCCGCGTCCTGATCGTCGACGATCATTCCGACAACCGGCGGCTGCTGGCGGCATTGCTGGAGCGCATGGGCATCACCGCCATCGACCACGCGGCCACCGGAAGCGAAGGTTTGGCGGCAATCGCCCGGCGGCGGCCCGATCTGGTCCTGCTGGACGTCATGATGCCCGAGATGGACGGCTACGAGATGTGCCGCCGGCTGCGTCAGACCCACCCCCTTGACGAATTGCCGGTCCTGTTCGTCACCGCCCTCGACTCGCCCAAGGAACGCACCGCCTGTTTCGCCGCCGGCGGAACCGACATGGTCTGCAAGCCGATCAATGTGCCGGAAGTCGTCTCCCGCGTCGGCGTCCATCTGGAAAATCGCCGGCTGCTCGACCGGCTGCGCGCCTACCAGGAGCGCGTCGGCCAGGAATTGGCCGCGGCCCGCGCCATCCAGGAAGCCCTGACGCCGTCGCCGGAGGAACTGACCCGCCTGGGACTGGCGGCCGGCATCCGTATTCAGGCCCATGCCGAGACCAGCTCGGAACTGGGGGGCGATTTCTGGAGCATCCGTCCGCTCGGAGACGGCAGGGTGGCCGTCCTGGTCGCCGATTTCGCCGGCCACGGCGTTGCCGCCGCGCTGAACGTCATCCGCCTGCATACCCTGTTCGGCCGCATGCCGGCCCAGGCCGAACCGCACGAGATGCTGGCCGCGCTGAATGCCGAATTGAAGGTCCTGTTGCCCCCCGGGCAATTCGCCACCGCCCTTTATGGAATTTTCGACCCGGTCCGGGGCGGGTTCCGCTTTTCCAGTGCGGCGGCCCCGTCCCCCTGGCTGGTCGCCGGCGGCAGAGCCGACGTGATCGCCGCCGCCGGCCCCTTGCTGGGGGCCTTCGCCGACGCCCGGTACGAGACCGTGGAAATCGCCGTCCCCCCGCGCGGGGCCATCGTCCTGCACAGCGACGCCCTGACGGAATCCCGCAAGGATGATCGCGACATCGCCGACGAGAACACGGTTGCCGGCTGGCTGGCCCAGGCCGCCGCAAGCGGAGACATTCCCCGGTTCGTGGCTGCCCGCTTCCACGACCTGCTGCCCGGGACGCCGCCCGACGACCTGACGCTGATCGCCATCCAGCGCGGCGAGTGACCGCTCGGACCGAAGCCGGTTCCCGCCCCCGTCCGGACGGGAAGGGCACGGTGACGCGGGTCCCTTCGCCGGCTGCAGGGGCCTGCCCCAAGGTTGCGCGACAGTCACCTCGTCCCTACATTGTCCCCGAAACGGCGATGGAGATTGCGACATGCGACTGTTGATCTGTGCGGCCCTGCTGACGGTCGCCGCTTTTCCGGTGCGGGCCGCCCCTGCCGATCCCAAGATGCTGGAACTGGCGGAAAAAAGCCGCTGCCTGCAGTGCCACGACATCCAGGCCAAAATCAGCGGGCCGCCGTGGATCGAGGTCGCCCGGCGCTATCGCGACACCCCGTCGATGGTCGAGCCCCTGGTCCGGAAAGTCCGCGAAGGCGGGTCCGGCGTCTGGGGGGACGAGATCATGTCTCCCAACAAGCGGGTTCCGGAACAGGACATCCGCACCCTGGTCCGATGGATTCTGACCCTGGAATGACGGCGGGGCTTTCCCCGGAACGATGGCGGGGCTACCATCGGCCGTGATCCGACAAGGAGAAAGACCGAGATGAAGACCCTGATGGCGATGGCCAGCCTGCTGCTGCTGGCCGCCTGCGCCGGCCAATACGACGAATCGCTGAGCCGGCACCCCACCGCCCGGTTCGAGGCCCCGCCGACCGCCGCCGACATCGCGGCCCGGCGCTCTTATGATTCCTCGGCTTTCTTCAGCGGCCGGCCGAACTGATCCCGGGGGCCGGAGGGAATTCCAGAAGCACCCGCAGACCCGGACCGTTGCCGGTCAGGGACAGCCGGGCATGGTGACGGTCGGCGACCGCCGCGACCAGGGACAGGCCAAGACCAGTCCCGGGGGTGCTGCGGGCCGGGTCCAGCCGGGTGAAGGGCTGCAGCACCACGGTCCGCAAATCCGGGGGAATGCCCGGCCCGCTGTCGGCCACCGTCAGGCGCACCCCGCCCGCCGTCTGCGTGACGCCCAGCCACAGCCGGCCGCCGGCCGGGGTGTATTTGATGGCGTTATCGACCAGATTGCTGATGGCCTGGGACAGCAAATGGCGGTCTCCGCGGACCAGCGAACCGGAATGGCCGGCGACATCCAGGCTAAGGCCGTTTTCTTCGGCCAGCGGCTGGTACAGATCGGCCAGGGTTTCGACCAGTTCCGCCAGATCGACCGTTTCAAACTCGGCACCGGCGGCGCCGCCCTCGATGCGGGCAATGGTCAGCATGGCGTTGAAGGTGGTGATGATGTCGTCGGCCTCGCCGATGGCGGCGGCCAGGGCCTGCTGGTATTCGTCGGGACGGCGGGGCGCCATCAGGGCCAGTTCCAGCCGCCCGCGCAGCCGGTTCAGCGGCGCCCTCAGATCGTGGGCGATATTGTCGGTGACGCTTCTGACCGTGCCCAGCAGAGATTCGATCCGGTCGAGCATCGAATTGATATTGCCGGCCAGTTGATCGAACTCGTCTCCCCGCCCCAGTTGCGGCACGCGCTGGCCCAGGTTTCCGGCCAGAATGGTCGAGGCGGTGCGGTTGACGGCCTCCAGCCGCCCCAGAACCCGCCGGGCGATCACCACTCCGGCCAGAATGCCGATGAGCGCCATCGACAGAACCGTGGCGATCAGTGCCTTGGCCTCGACCCTCAGGATCTGCCGATGTTCCGGGACCGGCGTCCCGACCATCAGAACCCCGCCGCCAGGGACCGGATAGGTGCCGACCCGCGCCACCATGTTCTCGTCCCCGTCCAGACTGATGGTGACATCGGACCGGGACCGCCCGGCGCCGGCGGGCCAGTTTTGCAGATTTCCGGCCAGACGGCGTCCGGCCGCGTCTTGCAGCAGGAACAGGCGGATCTCCGGCGGGGTCCGCCGGGACCGGGCCTCGATTTCGGCCGTCAGTCCATCCAGCCCGTTGCGGTCGAAAGCGGTCATGATCGCCGCTGCCGTGGCCCCGTCGACCCGGTCGAAACGGCTGTCGCCGACTTTTTCGACCACGGCGACCAGAACCAGGATCACCACCATTGCCGACACGGCGAATACCGAGCCGGCCAGCGCCACCATGCGGAACGTGGCGGTCCGGAACGGACTAGCCACCGAGGCCGATCCGGTAGCCGGCCCCGCGGATGGTATGGATCAGCGGCGGCTGGAAATCGCGGTCGATCTTCTGACGCAAACGGCTGACCTGCACGTCGATGACCTTGGTTTCGGGGGCGAAGCGGTAATGCCAGACCCCTTCCAGCAGCATCGACCGCGTCACCACCTGGCCGGCGCGGCGCATCAGGAATTCCAGCAGGCGGAACTCGCGCGGCTGCAGGGCGATGTCGATGCCCGAGCGGGTCACGGTGCGGGCGATCAGGTCCATTTCCAGGTCGGCCAGCCGCAGGACCGTTTCGGCCGGGCCGTCGCAGCGGCGGACAACCGCTTCCAGCCGGGCCAGCAATTCCCGCAGGGCGAACGGCTTGGCCAGATAATCGTCGGCCCCGCCCAGCAATCCCTCGACCCGCTGGTCGACCTCTCCCAGAGCGCTCAGCAGCAGGACCGGCGTGCCCCGCCCCCGGCTGCGAAATTCCTTCAGCAGGTCCAGCCCGTCGCGGTCCGGCAGCATGCGGTCCAAAATCACCGCGTCGAAGGCCATGCTGTCGGCCAGTCCCATCCCCGCCGCAGCGGTCGCGGCGATGCTGACGACGTGCCCGGACTCGGCCAGCCCCTGCGCCACCATGTCGGCGGCAGCCTCGTCGTCTTCGATCAGCAGAACGCGCATGGCGGGATGGTGCCCTTTTTCCGCTGGCCGGTACAGTTTCCTTTTGTTAACTGACACCTTGCCCGGATCAAGGTGTATATAAGGAATTTCTATTTAAACCCGTTCCAAACGACGGAAGGCGGGACGGCGCGCGTGTTGCCGCACCAGTCCCCGGCTTTCCCGCCCGGGAGCGTGCCCCAAGACCACCCGGCGTAATCCAGGAGGCAGGATGTCCGTTGCAGCTGCATATTTGAAGAAATGGCCGTGGATTTCCCGGCTGTTCCCGTTCCTGTTGTGGTTGCCGCAAGTCAACCGGCAATCGTTGGGGGCCGACCTGTCCGCGGGCCTGACCGGCGCCATCGTGGTGCTGCCGCAGGGCGTCGCGTTCGCCACCATCGCCGGAATGCCGCCCGAGTACGGATTGTATGCCGGCATGGTGCCGGCCATCGTCGCCGCGCTGTTCGGTTCGTCATGGCATCTGGTTTCCGGCCCGACGACGGCGGCCTCGATCGTCTTGTTTTCGTCTCTCAGCGGATTCGCCGAGCCCGGCACCGCCAAATACGTGGAACTGGCCCTGACCCTGGCGCTGATGGTCGGCCTGCTGGAACTGGCCCTGGGTTTCTTCAAGCTCGGCACCGTGGTCAATTTCATTTCCCACTCGGTCATCATCGGGTTCACCGCCGGGGCCGGAATTCTCATCGCCTCGAACCAGATCAAGAATTTTCTGGGCATCACCATTCCCAGAGGCGCGCACTTCACCGAAATTTTCGTTCATCTGTACCGTCAGTTCGACATGATCCATCTTCCGACGGTCAGCGTCGGTCTGGTGACGTTGTTCACGGCCATTCTTGTCCGCCGCTATTTCAAACGCGTCCCCTACATGATCGTGGCCATCCTGGCCGGCGGCGGCGTCGCTTTCGTCTTCGGCATGATCGGAATAACCGGAGTGCGCACCGTCGGTGCATTGCCGGCCGACCTGCCGCCGCTGTCCTCTCCCAGCTTCGAACCGGAGACCTGGCGCAAGCTGGCGCAGACGGCATTGGCGGTGACCATGTTCGCCCTGTGCGAGGCCCTGTCGGTCTCGCGGGCCCTGGCCGTCCGCAGCGGCCAGCATGTCGACGCCAACCAGGAATTCATCGGCCAGGGGCTGTCGAACGTCGCCGGCGCCTTCTTTTCCGGCTTCGTCGCCACCGGATCGTTCAACCGCAGCGGCGTCAATTACGACGCCGGGGCCAAAACCCCCCTGGCCGCCATCACCGCCGGCGCCCTGCTGGTGGTGGTGGTGCTGCTGGTGGCGCCCTATGCCGAATACATGCCCAACGCGACCATGTCGGCCATCCTGTTCGTGGTGGCATGGGGCCTGATCGACAAGCACCATATCGCGCAGATCATCCGCACGTCGCGGTCGGAAACCGCCGTCCTGCTGGTCACGTTCTTTTCCACCCTGTTTCTGGAACTGGAACTGGCGATCTTCGCCGGGGTGATGCTGTCGCTGATCCTTTACCTGAACCGCACGTCCCGCCCGCGCATTCTGGTCCGGGTGCCCGACCCGCACAGCCCGTCGCGCAAATTCACCGATGCCGGCCCGACGCGACCGGAATGTCCGCAATTGCGCATCATCCGCATCGACGGATCCCTGTTCTTCGGCGCGGTCAACGCGTTCCAGGAGGCATTGCGCGACCTGGAAGCGGAAAGCCCCGACTGTCCCCACCTGATGGTCTTCATGACCGGCGTCAACTTCGTCGATATCGGCGGGGCCGAGGTCCTGGTTCAGGAAGCCCGGCGCTATCAGGAACGGGGCGGAGCCCTGTATCTGGTTCGGGTCAAGGATCAGGTCCGGGAGCAGCTGGAACGGGGCGGCTATCTGGATATCATCGGCCATCACCGGCTGTTCCAGTCCAAGACCGAGGCGCTGCGCAGCGTCTATCGCCTGCTGGACTATGACCGCTGCCGCAAATGCCCGCACCGGGTCTTCGTCGAATGCGTCCGCATGGGCAAGCAGGAACCTCTGGAAGACGACGACCTGCCGCTGCCCGCCGGCAGCGCGCCGTAACCGTCGCGAACGGCTGCCGCCGGCCATTCCGGCGGCAGCTCGCGTTTCCCACCCCCTCCCGCATTCCCCGACATGGTCCGCGGCGGCGGCCCCTTCTCCCCTGCTCCCGGACATGCCGGGCCTGGCCCGGATAAGGGCTGCATCCGTAATGTCGTGTCGTGCGATGGGCGGCGAAAAAGGAAAAGCCCCCCGCTGAACGGGGGGCTGACCAGATGCGAACCGGCTTTCGCCGGTGCGCGGCAGATCGTCCTTCGACGTTTTACAAATCATCCTTCGACGTTTTACAAATCGTCCTTCGACGAGGGCAGCTTGTGGGCGACACCCTTGTGACAGGCGATGCAGGTCTTGCCTTCCAACGCCGCCTCGGGATGCTTGCGGCGGGCGGTGGTCGTCTGCTTGACCGTGCTCATCGAATCATAGGAATGGCAGTTCCGGCATTCGCGGGAATCGCTTTCCGCCATGTATTTCCACACCCGTTCCGCCAGGATCGGGCGCATGGCCTCCAGCTTCTCCGGAGTGTCCAAGGTCCCCTTGATCTCGGCGATGATGTCGTTGACCGCGAAGATCTTGCGCACCAGCTTCGGCCCCAGGGCCTTCGGGACGTGGCAGTCGGCGCACTGGGCATGGGCACCCGTGCGGTTCAGGTAATGGACGCTTTCCTTGTACTCGTTGTAGTTCTGCACCATGCCGTGGCAGGACACGCAGAACTCGGTCCGATTGGTCCATTCGATGGCGGTGACGAAGCCGGCCATGCCGAACAGGCCCAGCGCCACACCGATCCACACCAGGACCGCCTTGCGCCAGAACGATTTGTGGCTGGGGCGCCGGTGGTGCCGCGCGGGAGCGGCGCCATCGGTCTGCGTGTTGTTGGCTGAGCCCTGTTCGGTCATGGCGGTCACTTCGGCAGGGACTGGGCGTAGGCGATGATGTCGGCAGTGACCTGATGGTCGAAGGCCCGCAGCATGGGCATCGCCTCAGCCGGCTGGCCGTTCAGCGCCTTGTGGGCGACGGCGGCCGGATATTCGGCGGCCTGCCCCAGCGCCATGCCGGTCGACACCTTCTTGCCGTCGGGGCCATGACAGACGCCGCACAGCGAGTTGTAGTAGACTTCGCCCTTGGCGGCGTTGCCCTTGGGCTTGCCGGCGGCGTCGACGAACTTGCCCATGTCGACCTGCCCCTTGGAGACGAACATCGCCAGATCGTTGGCATCCTTGTCGCTGATCAGCTCGGGGGTGTAGGCATGGGTCTTGTCGCGCAGGACGGCGACGATCTGCGCTTCGGGCTTGCCCTTGGCGCCGGCGATTCCCTTGACGCCGGTAGCCTTGTCGCCGGAATAGTCCCAGCCGTGGCACGCATTGCAGCGCCAGGAATTCTTCGGCGACTTGCCCGCCGCCGGATAGGACGGATGGGTGCTGTCCGGGCGGGTCGTCTTCAGTTCCTTGTACCAGTTGTCGTACAAACGCCCACCACGGGCGACGGCGGTTTCGGTTTCGGCAGCAGACGCCGGAGCGGCGGTCAGGCCAGCCACAAGCGCCACCACCAGGGCGGCAACCAAGCACAAGCGACGCGAAATCATGTGGATGTTTCCCCTAAGACCGTTGACTCGGAAGCCCCTGGGCGGGTAGGCCCCACCTTCCGGTTTGCATCTTCCTAATATGCCAAAAATCCAAGGTACCCTGCAAGCAGGTAATCCCCACGCTGCAATGCGATATTTGCATCGGGAAATAAAATTCAGACGATCCGATTTGATAATTGATAACTGTCAAAGACAGAAGCCCCCCTCCCCTTGCGGGGAGGAGGGACTGTCTTGAAAAAAGAGCGGCGAAGCTTAGGCCCAGCTGTCCTGAGACACGCTCTGATACCAGCCGACGGCGAAATCGGCTTCCTTCTTACGGAACTGATAGTTGGCGCCCATCGGGCTGACGCCACCCGACCCCTTGATGCCGGCGATCTTGCCGTCCTGGACGGCGAACACCGCCGCCACCGAGATGCCGTAATCGGCAGCCAGCAGCGAATAGCAGGTGTTGATGGCCGACATCTCGCCGGGCTTCTCGCCACGGATCATGGCGATGATGGCCGCCGCGGCGACCTTGGCCTGCGACGAGGCGGAATAGCCCGACTTCGGCATTTCGCCGGCGATGGCCGCATCACCGATGACATGCACACCCTTCACCAGGGTGGATTCGAAGGTGTTCGGATCGACCGGGCAGAAGCCGGACTTGTCGGCCAGACCGGCGTCCAGGGCGATCTTGCCTGCGGTCTGGGGCGGAATGATGTTGGAAACGGCCGGCTTGAACTTCTCGAAGTCGGTCTCGACGACGCCTTCCTTGGCGTTGACCTTGGTGACCTTGCCGTTCTTGGCGGCGGGGACCCATTCGATGATGTCGTCGTACAGCTTTTCCCAGCCTTCCTTGAACAGCTTGTCCTTGGCGAAGGCATCCTTGGAATCCAGGATCATCAGCTTCGACTTCGGCTTGTGCTTCTTCAGGTAGCCGGCGATCAGGCTGGCGCGCTCGTAAGGGCCGGGCGGGCAGCGGAACGGATTGCCGGGAGCCGAGATGACCACCAGACCGCCGGCCGGCATGGCCTCGAGCTGCTTGCGCAGCAGAACGGTCTGCGGACCGGCCTTCCAGGCATGCGGCATGATGTGGCTGGCCGCCTCGTCGTAGCCCTCGATGGCGTTCCACTTGAAGTCGATGCCGGGCGACACGATCAGGCGGTCATAGGGAAAGCTCTGGCCGCTCTTGGTCTTGACCACCTTGGCGGCGCCGTCGATGGCGACGACCATGTCGGTGTGGACCTTGACGCCGTGCTTGTTGACCAGCACATCGAACTTGCGCTCGATATAGGCCATGTCGTTCATGCCGGCGATGACGGTGTTCGAGAACGGGCAGGTGAAGTGGCTCTTGTCGGCGTCGATCAGGGTGACGTCGAGGCTGGGATCGTAACGCTTCAGATATTTGGCGGCAGTGGCGCCGCCAAAGCCGCCGCCGATGACGACCACCTTGGGGCCGCCCGAGCAGGCCGACAGGGTGCCGGCCATCGAAAGGACGCCGGCCGCGCCCAGCAGACCGTTGAAAGTCCTGCGAGAAATATTGGTCATGTGGCGTCCCCCGATCACTTCTTGCGGCTGGCGAAGTAGGCGGCAATGGCATCGAGCTGTTCGACGCTGTAGCCCTTGGCGATGCGGTCCATCACCGTCGCTTCCTTGGCGCCCGACTTGAAGTCGCGCAACGCCTTGGTCAGCTCATCCTGCTTCTTGCCGGAAAAAGCGGGCATGCCGCCGATGGAATGCCCATCGGTGCCGTGGCAGCCCGAGCAGGCATCGGCCATCACGGCAACCGGATCGGCAGCCTTGGCCGCAGCCGGAACGAGCGCCAGCCCGAACGCAAGACACACTGCGAGTGTAGCGGGGATTCCCCTCATGGTCACGTCCTCCTCCCTGGAGATTTTTACGGTTTTATTAGGTTAAACTAACAGCCCCCCACGGCCTTGACAAGCGCCATGACCTGACCGGAATCAAGGCGACGGGGTAATTTTTCGCCCCCAACCCTGTAATGACCTGAATTGTCAGGATATTCCACCGGACCGCCCGCGCCGGAGATCCGCACAGGACCGGGTGCCGCATTGACAAGGCCCGCCATCCACCACACCATCCCGGCGGATGCCGTGGGGAAAGCCGGTCGGGGAAGGATGCCATTCGTTGCTACAGCAAAGGTTCCCGTCAGTCAGACTGATCTTGGCCACCGTGCTGGGGCTTGCCCTGGCCGCACCGCTGACGTGGTGGCTTTCCGGGATCTGGGAGCGCAGCCAGGCCGAGATTCTGGTCACCCGGGCGCAGACCGACATCGAGAACCGGCTTGAGGAATTCACCCACGGCTTCGACCGGGCCGTGGCCCATATCCGCGGCATCCCCCTGATCATCGCCCACGAAGCCGACAATTTCGCCGCGGTCCAGCCCCATTCGCCGGCCAGCCGGGCTTTCAGCGGCTATCTGGCTTTCCTGGCCGAAGCCGTCAAGATCGACCTGGCCTTCGTGGTCGACGGCAGCGGCCTGTGCGTCGCGGCCAGCAATGCCGGCGGCCCCGGCTCTCCGGTCGGCGAACGCTTCACCGACCGCGAATATTTCCGGTCCGCCCTGCGCGGCCAGTCCGGCGTTCAGTACGCCGTCGGCCGCAGCACCAACGTTCCCGGCATCTTCTATTCCTCGCCGATCGTGCGCGACGGCCGCATCGACGGCGTCGCCGTGGTCAAGCTGGACATTCCGACCATCGAGAAGGTGATCCCGGCCAAGGATACCTTCGTCACCGACCGCCACGGCGTCGTCATCATGTCCACCCGCACCGACTGGCTGCTGCAGGCCCTGCCCGGGGCGCCCGCCCAATCGATGGCCGAGATCGACCGCCGCCTGGCCTACAAGCGCGACACCCTGGCGGTCCTGCCCATCGTCCCTGTCCAGGGCGAGGCCTATTCGGTGCGGATCGGCAATGCCGGGCTGCCGGCGGTCATCGCATCCGCCCCCCTGCAGGGAGAGGGGTTGCGGGTCCACATGTACGCCCCGCTGGATCCCCTGTCGGAACTGAGCCAGCAGCGTCTCAGCGTGTTCTTCCTGGTCTACAGCGTCTTCTGCTCGGTGGTGTGGGGCGGCATCATCTCGGTCCTGTTCATCCAGCGCTCCCGCCTGCACCGCCTGAACCTGCTGGCCGCCAAGGACCAGGCCGAGGCCGGCAGCCGGGCGAAATCGGAATTCCTGGCCACCATGAGCCACGA
>CAJANN010000338.1 GCA_903941095.1 uncultured Rhodospirillaceae bacterium
ATGGTGTTTTCATGAGTCGCAGCTGCGTCTCGCCCAACCGTCGTATGGATGCCCGCCTGCGCGGGCATGACGAGTATGTACCAGGGGAAATTAGCCACTTCTTAACCTGGATTCGGAGCCCTGGCGATCACCCTGCCGGCATTGCCATAACAGGCGGGAAAATGGTATGAACCCCCGACCGACCGCCAGTTCGATAGGGTACCCGCCATGATCCTGACGCCGATCGACCATGATGGTCTGGCGCCGCTGCTCCCCGCTTTCCGCGCAGCATTGGCCGACGATTCTTTGCCCGCCAGGGTCTTCGACCGCGTGACCGCCCATATTCCCGACGGATCGCTGATGACGCTGTCGCGCGACCCGTCCCACCACGCGGCGGCCGTTGCGCTGTGCCGGCGCTTCGGGCTGGGCGTCATGGATATCGCCCCCAGGAACTGGTTCACCTGGGACGGCAGCCACGTCGCCACCCGCATGGAACCCAGCGTCCTGATCCATGAAGTCGCCCATTATCAGTGTGCCGCCCCCGAACGGCGGGTGGTGCTGGATTTCGGGCTGGGCTGCGGCCCTGAAAGCGGCGGCCGCGAGGCCGCCGACGCGGTCCAGACCCTGTTCTGCCCCGAACGCGACGTGGAAGAGGCCCTGTGTTCGCTGCTGGGCATCCTGTGGGAGGCCGAACTGGGCCAGCCCGCCGTCCTGGCCTTTCTGGAACAGAACTGGCTGGAAGGCGGCACCAGCCTGCACAACGTCGCCCATTTCCGCAAGATCGTGCGCTGGCTGAAGGAGATGGAACTGATCGACGCCAACGGCGCCCCGACCACCGCCCTGCGCCTGGAAGGCGACGACACGTTTTTTGCCCGCTGGTTCGCCGAGGGATGAAACGGCTGCTGGTCGGCATCGGCCACCCGTACCGCAACGACGACGCCATCGGCCCCCGCCTGTCGGAAATGGCCGCCGGCAGGCTTCCCGCCGCCACCATCATCCTGACCCATCACGGCGAGGGTACCGGACTGATGGAATTGTGGCACGGCTTCTCCGAGGTGGTTCTGGCCGACGCCACCTGCTCGGGAAGCGCTCCCGGCACGGTGCGGGTGTGGGACGCCGTCGCCGCCCCCCTGCCGGCCGGTCTGTTTCCCAAGGGCAGCCACCTGTTCGGCGTCGCCGAAGGGGTCGAACTGGCCCGCCGCCTGGGCCGCCTGCCCGCTGCCCTGTCCGTGGTGGGAATCGAGGGAAGCGACTTCACCGCCGGCCAAAGCCTGAGCCCGGACGTCGAAGCCGCCATCCCGCTGGCGCTGGAGCGTCTGGCCGCCTGCTTCAGCCGATGAAGCCGGCCACCGCCCGGATGAAATCGGCCGGGCGGTCGGCATGGACCCAATGCCCCGCCCCGGCGATGCTTTCCAGGCGAGCCCGGGGAAACAGGGCGGCAATGACGTCTTCATGGGCCGGCAGGACGTAATCCGACTGTTCGCCATGCAAGAACAGCGTCGGGCCGTCGAAGTGGGAGTCCTCGGCGAAATGGGGAAAATCCAGGATATCGTCCATCGCCGCCCCCAGGGTCGCCAGGTTGGCCCGCCAGCGATAGCTGCCCGGCTGTCCTTCCAGGTTCTGCATCAGAAAGGCGCGCACCCCGGAATCGGCGATGGCGCCGCGCAGGGATTCCTCGATCTCGCCGCGCCGGGTGGCGGTGCCCACCGGCGCCGCCCGCATGGCCTTGATATAGGGGGCGAAGGTGTGGGCGTAACGCACCGGGGCGATATCCACCACCACCAGCCGGGACACCAGATCGGGCCGCGACAGGGCCAGGGTCATCGCCGCCTTGCCGCCCATGCTGTGGCCGACCAGATCCACCGGCCCGCCGGCGGTCCCTTCCAGGAATTTCGCCACTTCGCGGGCCATGAAGGGATAATCCATGATCTCGGACCACGGCGAGGCGCCGTGATTGGGCATGTCCACCGCCAGCACGCGGCGGCATTCTCCCAAAGCCTGGGCGATACCGCCCCAGTTGCGGGCCGACCCCAGCAAGCCGTGCAAGATGACCAGCGGCCGGCCGGTTCCGGCCTCGATGAAATTCAGCGACATCCGTTCAGTGCCCGATGATCTGCCCCAGGAACTGACGGGTCCGTTCGCTCCGGGGGCTGGTGAAGAAATCCTGCGGCGAGGCGGTTTCCACCACCCGGCCCTCGGCCATGAACACCATCGTGTCGGCCACGGCGCGGGCGAAGCCCATTTCGTGGGTGACGCAGATCATGGTCATGCCCTCGCCGGCCAGTTCGACCATGACGTCCAGCACTTCCTTGACCATCTCGGGATCCAGCGCCGAGGTCGGCTCGTCGAACAGCATGATGGACGGCTTCAGGCACAGGGCGCGGGCGATGGCCACCCGCTGCTGCTGGCCGCCCGACAACTGGCCGGGATATTTGCCGGCCTGCTCGGGAATGCGCACCCGCTCCAGATATTGCATGGCGGTGGCCTCGGCATCCTTCTTCGGCACCCGCTTGACCCACAGGGGCGCCAGGGTCAGGTTTTCCAGCACCGTCAGGTGCGGGAACAGGTTGAAGCTCTGGAACACCATGCCGACATCGCGGCGGATGGCCTCGATGGCCTTCAGGTCGTCGGCCAGTTCGATGCCGTTGACCACGATCCGGCCGCCCTGATGTTCCTCCAGCCGGTTGATGCAGCGGATCATCGTCGACTTGCCCGACCCCGACGGGCCGCAGACCACCACCTTCTGCCCCTTGGCCACCGACAGCGACACGTCCTTCAGGACATGGAAGGCGCCGTACCATTTCTGCACGTCGATCAGTTCGACGACGGGAGACTCGCTCATCTTATCGCCTCGTTCCCTTGGCCAGTTCGCGTTCCAACCACTGGCTGTAGCGCGACATGAAAAAGCAGAAGGCCCAATAGACCAGTGCCGCGGCGATGTAGCCTTCGACGAAGAAGGGCCGCCAGTCGGGATCGGCCAGGGCCGCCTTGGTCGCGGCCAGCAGGTCGTACAGGCCGACGATGGTCACCAGCGAAGTGTCCTTGAAGCAGCTGATGAACTGGTTGACGATGGGCGGAATCACCAGACGCAGGGCCTGCGGCAGCACGATCTTGCGCATTTTCTGCCAATAGGACAGGCCCAGCGCGTCGGCGGCCTCTTCCTGGCCGCGGGGGATGGCCTGCAATCCGCCGC
>CAJANN010000339.1 GCA_903941095.1 uncultured Rhodospirillaceae bacterium
AAGGTGTTCGCCGCCGGCGACATCCGCCGCGGCCAGTCGCTGGTGGTGTGGGCCATCCGCGAAGGCCGCCAGTGCGCCCGCGCCGTCGACGGCTTCCTGATGGGAAGCAGCCTGTTGCCGCGCTGACCGGGGCGGGGACTGGCCTTCGCGGTCAGTCCCGCTTGCCGTCCAGCCAGGAATCGATCAGGCGGCGGGCGATGGTTTCCGGGCGGGGCAGGAACGGGCCGCCGCCCCCGGTTCGGTGGCCGTCGTCGAACTCGGCGGCGATCCTGGCCCGGCTGAACCAGCGGGCATCCTCGATTTCGCCGGAATCCGGACACAGGGCGCCGCCGATGGCGGTGGCCGAGAAACCGATCATCAGCGATGACGGAAACGGCCACGGCTGGGCGCCGCCATAGCGGATGTCGGCGACCTCGATGCCGCTTTCCTCGCGCACTTCGCGGATGACCGCCTCTTCCGGGGTTTCCCCGGGCTCGACGAAGCCGGCCAGCACCGACCACATGCCCGCCGGCCAGGCGCTCTGGCGGTGCATCAGGATGGCCTCGGCCCCGCTGTCGTCGAAGCCGTCCACCCGCATGATCACCGCCGGGTCGGTCCGCGGATAATGCTGGGCGCCGCATTGCGGGTCCTGGCAGGCGCGCATGTGTCCGCCGTCGCAGGCCAGGGTGGGCGCCCCGCAGGTGCCGCAGAAGCGGGTGCGGCGATGCCACAGGATCAGGGCGCGGGCATAGGCCAGGATGCCGGCCTCGGCCGCGGGCAGGGTGCCGCCGACCGCCTTCAGCGCCGCCCAGCGGGCCTCCAGCCCCAGGCGCGGCGGCTGGCCGTCGGGATCGGGCGGCACGGCCGACAGGTCGGCGGCATAGACCGGGGCATCCCCCCGCAGGCCCAGAAGAACCACTTCTTCCGCCAGCGCCAGCAGGCGGGCGGCGTCGCTGCCGCCGACCAGCGGACCGGACGGTCCGCCGGTCAGGGACAGGTCCTTCCAGCAGGGGGCGACAAGACGGTCGGGGTGGCGGCCCAGCCGGGACAGGGCGTCGCCGTCGCGCCGCAGCGCATGGGCCCGGTCCAGGGGGACCGACGAATACAGGATCGGTTTCATGGGCAAACGATGGCATCGCTGCGCCTTTCGCACAAGGTGATTGCCATTCTTTTGCGGTTGGGGAACATTGTGCGCTCTGGGGGATCGCATGACTGAAACCACTGCATTGCTGGATACCGTCCTCGAAAGCATCCGCGATGCTGTCGTGGTGTGCGACGACGCGCGGCGGCTGGTCCGGGCGAACAAGGCGTTCGAGGCGCTGACCGGCCATTCGGCGGCGGCATTGCTGGGCGGCGGCGATCCCGACGCGGCGGCGGCCGGTGCCACCTTGACCGCCGCGCTGTCCTCGACGGGCGGATTGTGGCAGGGCACTCTGGTCTGCGCCGGCGGCATCGGAAAAGCCGTCGAGATCCGCGTCGCCGCCGTCAATGGCGACGGCGATTTCCCCTCCCATTATCTCGGGCTGGTCTGCCAGGCCCGGGACGGCGGCCGCGACCGGGGCGAGGGACGCTTCGGCCATGACGACCTGACCGGCCTGCCCAACCGCGACATTTTTCTGGACCGCGTCGACCGGGCTCTGCTGCACTGCAATCGCATCGGCGGCTCGGTGGCGCTGCTGATGATGGGGCTGGACCGCTTCACGATGGTCAACGACGCCTTGGGCCATGCCGCCGGCGACCGGCTGCTGGTCGAGGTCGCCCACCGGCTGCGCCACTGCATCCGCGAGACCGACACCGTGGTCCGGCTGGACGGCGACAAGTTCGCGATGGTGATGACCATCGCCGACATGGACGACAGCGTCATCGTCGCCGAAAAGGTGCTGCACTCGGTCAAGCAGCCCTTCGCCATCGACGACCAGGAAGTGGTGGTCACCTTCTCGATCGGCATCGCCCTGTTCCCCCAGGATGCCGGCGACGCCCCCGGTCTGGTCAAGCAGGCCGAGAACGCGCTGCACCACGCCAAGGTGTCGGGACGCAACCAGTACCAGTTCTTTTCCAAGGACATGAACCGCAAGGCCAAGCTCCGCCTGGATCTTGAGGCGCGCATGCGCCGGGCCCTGGCCAATCACGAATTCACCGTGTTCTACCAGCCCAAGGTGTCCAACGAGGACGAGCGCCTGGTCGGAGCCGAGGCGCTGGTCCGGTGGATCGATCCCGACAAGGGGATGATCTCGCCCGGCGAGTTCATCCCCGTCGCCGAGGAAACCGGCCTGATCGAACAGATCGGGGCCTGGGTCCTGCGCCGGTCCTGCGAGCAGACGCGGGGATGGCAGGACATGGGGCTGTCTCCGGTCAAGGTGTCGGTCAACGTGTCGGCCCGGCAGTTCCGCTCGCGCTCGTTCATCGAGACGGTGACCGATATCCTGGGTGACACCGGGCTCGATCCCCGCTGGCTGGAGCTGGAAATCACCGAAAGCATGCTGATGAACGACGTCGAGCTGGCGGTCCGCAAGATGACCGCCATCCGCGACCTGGGGGTCGGCCTGTCCATCGACGATTTCGGCACCGGCTATTCGTCCTTGTCCTATCTGGGACGCTTTCCCATCACCACCCTGAAGATCGACCGGGCCTTCATCGCCGACGTCGACACCAACCCCAAGACGGCGGAAATCGCCCGGGCCATCATCGGCCTGTCGCGTGGGCTGAATCTGGAGGTGGTGGCCGAAGGCTGCGAAGTCGCCGAGCACGTCGCCTTCCTGCGAACCCACGGCTGCTCCACTGTGCAGGGATTCTACTACTCCAGGCCTCTGCCGGCCGATCAGTTTCAGCAAATGCTTGCCGCAGGGCGGGTTCGCCGCCCGAAACAGTGACGCGGCGCAGAGGCGCCCGGTTTGCCGCGGGTGAATACCTGAGCGGGAATGTCGGATAACCATTTTCATTTTGTGGGCTTGTTGACCAAAATCAAATCCCCTACTCTGGGGCGGTGTCACTGTGCGTTGGACCGGGGCTTCCAGGAAACGGGAACCCGCAGCACGAGGCGAAGCGATGACGGGGATGATATCCCGCCGGGCCTTTTTCGGAAGGCCCGACGATCGCAGTGGAGTGACGGAAGATGTCCGATCGAAGGTTGCGGTCGTCGCGGGGGGGTGTCTGGCCGTCCGTGGGGTCACCTGTGTCGCCTGCGCCGACCCCTGTGCGCCCCGTGCCCTTCGCGTCCGTCCCATGCTGGGGGGGCGTGCCATGCCGATGATCGACGTTTCGACCTGTACCGGCTGTGGCGATTGCCTGTCGGTCTGTCCGGTCGGGGCGCTGTCCCTGCAACCGTCTGATTCCGCCGCATCGGAGAACAATCTATGCGCATGAACGGTTTTGCCGCCCGCGAGCGCGAAGCGCCGCCGCCGCATCCCATCAATATCTGCGGCGTGCTGGTGCACGCCCGACCCGATGTCAGGGATTCCGTCAAGACGGCCCTGGAAGAACTGCCGGGCACCGAGGTCCACACGATGACCGACGAAGGCAAGATGGTCGTCGTCGTCGAGGATGCCGGGGACCAGTGGGCGAGCGAAATCATCGCCCGCTTCAATGAGATCGAGGGAATTCTTTCGGTGGCCCTCGTTTACCACCATTTCGATCATGAGCTGGAAGGGGAGATCGTTCCATGAGCCTCACCAGGCGCGACTTCATCAAGGCGAATGCGGCTGCCGCCACGGCTGCCGCGGCCGGTATCGCGTTGCCCGCAGCAGCGCAGCCGGCCAAGGCCAACATCCGCTGGGACAAAGGCGTCTGCCGCTTCTGCGGCACCGGCTGCGGTGTGCTGGTGGGCGTTCAGGACGGCCGCGTCGTGGCCACCCAGGGCGACCCCGATGCGCCGGTCAATCGCGGGCTGAACTGCATCAAGGGCTATTTCCTGTCCAAGATCATGTACGGCTACGACCGGCTGACCAAGCCGCTGCTGCGCATGAAGAACGGCAAGTTCGACAAGAACGGCGAGTTCGCGCCGATCTCGTGGGACCAGGCCTTCGACATCATG
>CAJANN010000340.1 GCA_903941095.1 uncultured Rhodospirillaceae bacterium
AGGACCTCCTTGATGAGGCCCTCGTTGAATTCGGTGTCGTTGGTGTAGTCGAGGCTCATGGTGGCGAACTCCTTCAGGCGCTGGCGCAGAGGCTCTTTTCCTTGGCTTCCAACTCGGCCAGGGCCTGCTCGTCGGACTTCATGATGCCGAACTCGAGCAGCATGTCTTCCAGCTCTTCCATGGTGATCGGGGTCGGGATGGTGCCCTTGCCGCCATTGGCATGGATCTTCTGGGCCAGGGCGCGGTATTCACCGGCCTGCTTGGAGTCGGGAGCGTACTGGATGACCGTCTGGCGGCGCAGTTCGGCATGCTGCACGCCGTTGTCGCGCGGCACGAAGTGGATCAGCTGGGTGTTCAGCTTGGCGGCCAGGCTCTCGGAGAGGTCCAGCTCGCGGTCGGTCTGGCGCTCGTTGCAGATCAGCCCGCCCAGGCGCACGCCGCCGGAGCCGGCATATTTCAGGATACCGCGGGCGATGTTGTTGGCGGCATAAAGCGCCATCATCTCGCCCGACATGACGATGTAGATTTCCTGGGCCTTGTTCTCGCGGATGGGCATGGCGAAGCCGCCGCACACCACGTCGCCCAGCACGTCGTAGGACACATAGTCCACGTCGTCATAGGCGCCGTTCTCTTCCAGGAAGTTGATGGCGGTGATCACGCCGCGACCGGCACAGCCGACGCCCGGCTCGGGGCCGCCCGACTCGGTGCACTTGATGCCCTTGTAGCCGATCTTCATCACGTCCTCGAGCTCGAGGTCTTCCACCGAGCCGGCCTTGGCGGCCAGATGCAGCACGGTGTCCTGCAGCTTGGTGTTGAGGATCAGGCGGGTCGAGTCAGCCTTGGGGTCGCAGCCGACGATCAGGATCTTTTGATCCATCTCGACCAGGGCGGCCAGGGTGTTCTGGGAGGTGGTCGACTTGCCGATACCGCCCTTACCATAGAAAGCGATCTGACGAGGCATGTGATGTTCCTTTCGCTAGTCTAAGCCTTCCGAATGGGTCGACGGGGGCATCGGCCTCCGCCTCGGCTCTGAACCAAGCAAGGCTTGTGCCAAGCCCTGAAAACACGAAAAACATAGTTATAACAATATATTATATGCCGACACCCGGTGTGGCGCCCCTCTGTCGGGAAGCCGACACGGTGTCGCATGCCCCACACGGCCGATACCGCGATGTCGGTGGTTCGCCGCGCTTGTGCTGTAAGGCACAATGTTTGCATGGAGGCTGGCGACAGTTCGGGAGAACTCATCGCGTGAACCAGCCGCCCAAAGTCAGCTACGGCCAGTCCACCAATCTGATCGGCCTGCCCACGGCGCTTCTGGCCAGCCGTGAGTTCAATGCCTGTCCGGTGCCGTTGCATATTTCCGGCACCCGGGAAATGAACAAGACCCTGTTCGAGATGCTGTTGCAGGCACCCGACTTGCCCGACGCCGGTATCGCGTTCCAGTCCTATATGTTCGCGATGTTCGGCATCGATCCCGAACAGAGGGAGGCCCCGGGCAAGGTGCGGCGCTACCGCTCATCGTTCTTGCGTCTGCTCAAGGGCTGGGGCTACGACAGCAACAGCCCCGAGGGTGCGGTGCTCAAGGGGTGGGTGCAAAGCCGCTTCGGCCTGATCCCGACCTATCACAAGGACATGATCGACCGTATTTCCGGCCCGGTGTGGACGGCCTATGTGGAAGAAAAGATGTCCAGCCGCTTCCACAACAACTCGATCTACACCCAGTTGGACATGCTTTACACCTTCTGCCAGTGGGCACTGGAGCGGTTTACCAAGCCGGGGCAGACCCATCGCACCCTTTATCGCGGCACCAATTCCTTCGACGAGCATCAGATCGTCGAGCGGATCGACCGTCGGCAGGTGGTGATGCGCATCAATAATCTGGCTTCGTTCTCGGAAGATCGTGACGTCGCATCGTGTTTCGGCGACGTCATCCTCACCGCCCGGGTTCCGATGGTGAAGATCGTCTTTTTCAACACCCTGTTGCCGGTTCATCCGTTGAAGGGGGAGGGCGAGTTTCTCGTCATCGGCGGTGAATATCTGGCGCAGGCCAGCTACATCTAGGAAAGGCCCAGGCATGTACGATGTACCTTTGATGGATCGGGCGCTGGGCGCCTATCTGGGATTCGCCGTCGGAGATGCGCTGGGGGCGACCGTCGAGTTCATGACCAAGGGGGAGATCCAGGCCAAATACGGGGTGCATCGCAAGATGGTCGGCGGTGGCTGGCTGCATCTTTCGCCCGGCCAAGTCACCGACGACACCGAAATGACGCTGGCGCTTGGCCGATCGCTGATCCGCAAGGGGCGATTCGACGCCGTGGATACCTGTGAAGAATTCTCGGCGTGGATGAAGTCGGGGCCGGTCGATATCGGCAACACCTGTCGGCGTGGCATCCGGCGCTACGTCATACATGGCACGGTCAACGGTCCGCCCTGCGACGGCGACGCCGGTAACGGTGCCGCCATGCGGGTGTTGCCACTGGCGCTCGCCACCGTCCACCAGCCCGACCGCACCGTTGACTGGACGCTGAGCCAAGCCAGGATCACCCACCATCATCCCCTGTCTGATTCCGCCTCGCTGGCCTTGGTGCGTATGCTTCACGCGCTGCTGTCAGGGGCCGGCATGAGGGCGGCACGTGCCGTGGCGACCGGACTGGTTGAGGAACACAAGGCTTTTCGTTTCGAGAATTTCCGTGGACAAAGCTCGGCATACATCGTCGACACCATGCAGACAGTGCTGCACCACTATTTCATCACCGATTCCTTTGCCGACTGCGTAACGCAGACGGTCAATCACGGCGGCGACGCCGACACGACAGGGGCCATCGCCGGCATGCTGGCTGGCGCCTGCTATGGAGTGGATGAGATTCCAAAATCCTGGTTGTCCAGGCTGGACAAGCATGTTGCCGAGGAAATTCGCGCCCAGGCCCCCAAACTCATCGCGATGGGAACATAGGGGGGATGTCCGGTCCCGGCCACCCCTTGGCTTCGTCCCCGCCGATCATGCGCTTGCCGCCCGTTCGTTTTCTTCCTTCAGAAAACGGGGGCGCTTCTGCCGGGAAGCGCCCCCTGTATCGATCCGCGCTCCTCCGCCATTATCGGCGCAGATCGATCTCTACGCCCGGCTCGCCGGTGAATTCGACCAGGATGTCCTCGTCCTGAACCAGATACTGGCAAGCCAGACGGTAGGCTGGGGGCATATCCTCGACCTCGGCCTTGGTCAGAACCTCCTTCGACAGCTTTCCATTGACCGACAGGGTCAGCTTTTCCTTGTCGGTCAGGTGGATGGCCTTGGGGGCATTCTTGCCGAGGTGAGTGACCTTGATCAGGCACGAACCGCACTCGCCATCCTGGCATTGAAAAGGAATGGCGATGTTGGCGGCCTTGGCGACCGACAGAAGGGTCCGGCGGTCGCCGGCCACGGCATAAACGGTGACGTTCTTGTCCAGTGTCGGGCCGCTGAAGGTAACGTTGGCCATCGGTTGCGCTCCTCTCTTTAGTGTGTCGCACCCGCAAACAGGGGGGTGGCTTCGGCCAAATCCATGTCAATTGGAGTGATGTTCTCGACCTCCATGAACTTCAGCTCGTTGCGGGTCAGGTCTTCCACCGGCACCAGGGCGAAGCGCGGGCCGTTGGAATGCTTGATGATCGAGCGGGCGAAAATCCGCAGGATCTGATCGTAGAAACGGCACCCCAGGAAGACGAAGCCGCGATCCTTGCGGCGATCCTTGACCGTCTGGGGAATCGGCAGGCCCAGATCGATGTCGGTCAGCACCTCGACATAATCGGCGTCAGAGGCCAGCACATCTCCGGCCGGCTGAGCCGCTCCATGCGGCTTGTAAAGGATCGTTGTCTTCGCCGATGCCACGTCGACCGGCAGTTCGGCTCCATCGGGTGCATAGGCGCGGTACCACGGCGCATCGCCGGTACGCCGTGCCTTCGACGTACCCTGGATCAGCCCCCAGTCGTCCCGGCTGCAAAGCGCCCGGGCCAGGGTTCCGTCGTACCATGTGTCGACGATCAACGGGATGGCCGGCCGGGCGGCCAGCCATGCATGCAGGGCTGACGGCCCAGGGATCGGCTTGAACGCCTCCTGCATCAGTTTGTCCAGGGTGACGCGATGGCGGAAGGTTTCGATATACTGGGCCGAATGCCACAGGTTGTTCCGGATACGCCCCGGCACCGCCACGCGGCTGGTCAGCCAGTGCGATAAATCGCGTGCCCCCATCGGTACCGGGCAGGGCTGAGGCGAAAGCGACAGAACCTGCGGCCCCAGGAACGGTATCAGCTGGCCGCCGGCTATCTTTCGGCCGATATCGCCGATGATGTCGCGATGGGCGGTGATGGTGTTCATGTCGTTAGTCCTCGTCACCGGCCAGCTTGCGGGCCTCGACGGTGATCGGCATCGGTGTGTCCGCCGGCATGTCTGGCATCTGGAACGACCAGCCATTGCCGATGCGGATGACGCCGCCCCACAGATCCGGCTTTTCGGCGAATACCACCTTTTCCTCCAGATCCTTCTTGGGGACGTAGATTTCAAATGTCGTGCCGACCTTGCGAAGCGTCACCTTCATGCCGAAGCCTCCACGCATTCGAGTTCATGGCCGCGCATGCCCACCAGCATGCCTTGCTCGACGAAGTCGATGGCATAGACGTAGAAGCGGTTGAGATAGGTCCCCACCGACTTCACGTAGCCCACGTCACCACGGTGTATCAGGACGGCGCCGACCGGCCGGCCGGGATAGGTGCCGTCGTTGCGAATATCGCGCAATGACTGAACCTTGCTTCCGGCCTCGAACAAAGACGGCCCGTACAATTCGCTTTCGTCGATCATCTGCGCCTTCCTTCGGTCTTGACGCGTCAGCCATGAACGATGCAGCCATCGACCGGGCACACGGCGATGCACTTGGGCGGGTCGCCGTCGCATTCCGTGCAGGACGACGCCTTGATCTGGTAAGCGTCGCCCTTCATCGAGATGGCTGCGTTGGGGCATTCGAACTCGCAAGCGCCGCAGGCGGTGCATTCGGCTGCGATTATCTTCAAGGACATGATGGTTCTCCTCGGGTCGGGGTTCAGGCGAGCGAGTCGAGCGCGTTGCGCTCATTCAGGCGGGCGTACCAGTCGGCGACCGCGGTTTCGATGTAGTCGAACGGATAGGAATCGATGGCGGCGATACCTGCGGCGGCCAGGTTCTTCTTCGGGCACGATCCGATTTTCGAGACGAACACGGCGGCGATGCCGGTCAGCATCGGGATCAACTCATCTTCGAGGAGGTCGTCGTCGCCCCAACCGCCCTGACAGTAATTGTCGACCTTGCGATGGCCGACGAAGCGCACGCCGTCCTGATCGACCTCGTATATCTGAAATTCCGAGGCGTGGCCGAAATGCCGGTTGATGCGTCCGCCGCCCTTTGTGGCGACGGCTACCAGTTGGCCGGGGGCTGCCCAGTGGGACAACCCGTTCTCGGCCTCTGCCTTGGCGGCTCGGTGGTCGGCACGTTCGCGTTCGACCACCGCACGGTAAAGACGGCGTACCTCGGGATCGTATTCGATGTCTGGGCTGATATCGTTCATCAGGAAGTCCTGTGACAAATCCTCGCCCAGCATGCCGATGGCGTCGGCCCGGCATTGCCGGCAGTGGCGCATCAGGTTGGCGCCGCCGGCCAGTTTGTCCTGCAACTCCTTCAATTCCGCGGGGGTCGGGCCACGCTGGCCGGCCATGCCGAAATGGGTGCCGTGCTCTGGCGCCGAGATCAGCGGCATGACGTTGTGCAGAAAAGCGCCTCGCGCCTTGATGGCCGCGTTGACTTCCAAAAGATGGGCGTCGTTGATGCCGGGGA